>JANMHY010000704.1:0-2680 GCA_031375525.1 Burkholderiales bacterium | reverse complement strand
CGCCGGGTTGCGTCTGCGTGTCGGCCTGCGTGCTGACGATCTTCTTGCCGAGGATGCCGCCGGCCGCGTTGATCTCCTTGACCGCCAGCTCGACGCCGTCCTTGAAGTAGGTGCCGGCGCTGGCGCCGGCGCCGGAGAGTTCATAGATGCCGGCGATCTTGATCGTGTCCTGGGCCGGCGCGGCGGCGGCGCTGCCGGCCAGGGCCAGCGCCAGGGCGGCGCGGCGGGCGAGGGTCAAGGGCATGGAGGTCTCCTGAGGGGTTGTGAGGTCGGGGCGGACAGGCCGCAGTTTAGCCATTTGTGGAATTGTGTTCCACGTTTGAAGTGTGTTTCAATATCGGCATGAACCCGTATGAACCTGGGTAAGAGGAGCGTTCCATGTCCGGCGTGATGGAGCGCACCCTGGCCCTGCTCGAGCGGCTGGCCGCCGATGTTGGCGGCGTGCCGCTGGCCACGCTGGCCGACGAGCTGGACATGCCGCGCAGTGCCGCGCACCGCCTGCTCACCGACCTGACGGCGCAGGGCTATGTGCGCCAGTCGCGCGAGCGCGGGCTGTACATGCTGACGACCAAGCTGGTCTCGCTGGGCCTGAACTATCTGAAGGCGTCGGGCGTGGTCGATCTGACGCAGCCGATCCTCGACCGCCTGGCCGGGGCCAGCGGCGAGCTGGTGCGCCTTGGCGTGGTCGATGTCGATCACATCACCTGGGTCTCGCTGTCGCAAGGCGCCACCAGCGGCCTGCGCTACGACCCGGACCATGGCATCGACGTCAAGCTCTCGTGCACCTCGTCGGGCGTGGCCTGGTTGTCCACGCTGCCGGAAGACGACGCGATTGCGCTCGTCAGCAAGCAGGGCATCGCCAAGCCGTCGCAGCACGGCCCCAACGCGCCGGCTTCGATCAGCGCGCTGATGAAGCAGGTGCGCCTGGCGCGCAAGCAGGGCATCGCGTTCACCGCCGAGACCTATGCGCCGGGGCTGAACGCGATGTCCACGCCGATCGTGGCCAACGGCAATGGGGCGGTGGGCGTGCTCGCGATGTCAGGGCCTTCGGTGCGTTTGACCGAAGCCAAGATGCAGCAGTGGGCGCCGGAGTTGATAAGCGCGGCGGCGGACATTGCACGGGCGAGTGCCGCGTCGCCGCTGTTCCGCCGCGCCTATGAGCACTCAGTCCGCAGACGTCCTTCGACCAGCTCAGGATGATCGGAAACAAAATGCCCGTTTGGGCTGAGCTTGTCGAAGCCCTGCCTGCCGAGTGCGACCTGCTGGTCGTCGGTTCTGGCGCCGGCGCATTGAGCGCGGCTGTCAGCGCAGCGCACCTCGGCCTCGATGTGATCGTCGTCGAAAAGGAACCGCTGTTCGGCGGCACCACCGCCTGGTCCGGCGGCTGGATGTTCATCCCGCGCAATCCGCTGGCGCGCGCGGCCGGCATCGACGAAGACATCGCCGAGCCCCGGCGTTACTTGCAAGCGATTTGTGGCGCACAGTTCCGCGCCGAGCGCATCGAGGCTTTCCTTGCGCATGGGCCGGCCGCCGTGCAGTTCCACCTCGACCACACGGCCCTGGCGTTCGTCGATGGCAATGCGGTGCCCGACTTCCACGGCCGCGCGCCGGGCGCGCGCGAGGGTGGTCGTTCGCTGTGCGCCGCGCCGTTCGACGGACGGCGACTCGGGCCGCACCTCGCGCGCCTGCGCCCGCCGTGCGATCTGTGGTCGTTCCTCGGCATCAGCATCGGCGGCGACTTTCGCCACTTCCTGCGTGCCGGCCGTGCGGCGGACTCCTTCGTCTATGTCACGAAGCGCGTGCTGCGCCAAGCCTGGGACGTGTTGCGCCACGGCCGCGGCACCGTGCGCATGGGCGGCAACGCGCTCGCCGCGGCGCTGTTCCAGTCGGCGCTGGACAAGGGCGTGAGGCTGCATGAGTCGCATGCGGTGGTGGGGCTGCTGCGCGAGGGCAGCCGCGTCACCGGTGCGCGCGTGCGCTTGGCCGATGGCGACGAGCGTGAGATCCGCGCGCGCCGCGGCGTCGTGCTGGCCTGCGGCGGTTTCCCGCACGACGACGCGCGCAAGGCGGCGTTGTTCCCGCATGCGCCGAGCGGCCGCGAGCATTGGTCGGCTGCACAGTTCGCGAACACCGGTGACGGCCTGCGCCTGGGCGAGGCCGCGGGCGCGCAGATCGATCGCACGCTGGCCGACAACGGCGCCTGGGTACCGGTGTCGCTGGTGCCGGCCAGGACCGTTCGCGCTGAGCCCGCCCTTCGACTGGCTCAGGGGGATCGGGTTGGAGGGGGCTTCGACAAGCTCAGCCCGAACGGGTGGTGCGCCTTCCCGCACCTCGTCGAGCGTGGCAAGCCGGGTCTGATCGCGGTGACCCGCGACGGACGGCGCTTCGTCGACGAGGCCGGCGACTATCACAGCTTCATGCGCGCCTTGTTCGACCGCTGCGAGAACCGCAACGTCGAGGCGTGGTTGATCTGCGACCACCGCTTCCAACGCCGCTTCGGCCTCGGCCATGCGAAACCCTGGCCGCTGCCGATCGGCGCGGCGCTGCGCTCGGGCTATCTGAAGCGCGGCGCAACGATCGAAGCGCTGGCCGCGTCGTGCGGCATCGATGCAGCGGCACTGGCGCGCACCGTCGCCGAGTTCAACCGCCATGCGCACGAAGGCCGCGACCCCGAATACTG
>JANMHY010000658.1:0-6395 GCA_031375525.1 Burkholderiales bacterium | reverse complement strand
ACCTGTCGCTGGCCGGCCGCGCCGACCCGCTGACGCCACCCGCCGGCCTGGCCGCGCTCGACCGCGAGCTGCGCGCGGTCGATGCCGTTCTCGGCCCACCCGCGCGCTGGCAACAGGTGCTTGCAGACGGCGGCCACGCCGAGACGGCGTCGATGCGCCGGCAAGTGCTGGACTGGCTCGACCGCGCTGCCATTTCCTCGGCGTCAACCCTATAGTCGTGGCCCGGCGTTGGGTATTGAATCCGTCGGTCGTGCGAATTCGCTCAATGCCCGCCGTTGACAGGCAACCCCCAAGGAGACAAACCCGATGAATGCAACGTTGAAACTCATGGCCGGCGCTGTGCTGGCCGGCGCCGGCTCGCTGGCGATGGCCCAGGCCGTGGGCGTGAGCTGGTCCAACTTCCAGGAAGAGCGCTGGAAGACCGACGAGAAGGCGATCAAGGACCAGTTGAGCAAGCTCGGCGGCAGCTACGTCAGCGCCGATGCCGGCGGTTCGCCCGAGAAGCAGCTCGCCGACATCGACGGCCTGATCGCCAAGGGCGCCAAGGCGCTGATCATTCTGGCGATGGACAAGGACGCCATCATCCCGGCGCTGAACAAGGCCAAGGCGAAGAACATTCCCGTCGTTGCCTACGACAGATTGATCGAAGCGCCCGGCGTCTTCTACATCACCTTCGACAACAAGGAAGTCGGCCGCATGCAGGCCCGCGCCGTGCTCGCCGCCAAGCCCAAGGGCAACTACGTGATGATCAAGGGCTCGCCGACCGACCCCAACGCCGACTTCCTGCGCGCGGGCCAGCAAGAGGTGTTGGCGGACGCGATCAAGAAGGGCGACATCAAGATCGTCGGCGAGGAGTACACCGACGGCTGGAAGCCCGAGAACGCGCAGAAGAACATGGAGCAGATCCTGACCAAGAACCAGAACAAGGTCGATGCGGTGGTGGCCTCCAACGACGGCATGGCCGGCGGTGTGGTGGCAGCGCTGTCGGCGCGCGGCCTGAAGGGCGTGCCGGTGTCGGGCCAGGACGGCGATGCCGCGGCGCTGAACCGCGTGGCGATGGGCACGCAGACGGTGTCGGTGTGGAAGGATTCGCGCGACCTCGGCCGCGAAGCCGCCACCGCCGCCGTGTCTCTCGCCAAGGGCCAGAAGGTGGCCGGGGCCAAGACCTGGGCCGAAGGCGCGAAGAAGATCCCGATGGAAGCGATGTTCCTCAAGGCCGTGCCGGTGACAAAGGACAACCTCGACGCCGTCATCAAGGCCGGGCACATCAGCAAGGACGCTGCCTGCAAGGGCGTCGACAAGGCGGCTGCGCCGGCGGCCTGCAAGTAGCAGCGACTTCATGAACCGGCCCGCGCGCGCGGGCCGGTCGTCAGGATCAAGCCCATGCTCAACCAACTGCAGATCAGCGCGCTCGACCTTCGCTTGTCGATCATGGCCGGCGTATTGGCGGTGATGGCGCTGGTCTTTCACGTCGCCACCGGCAACTTCCTGACGCCGGAAAACTTGTACAACATCGCGCAGCAGACTGCCGTGGTGGGCATCGTTGCCGCGGCCGTCGCGCTGATCATCGTCGCCCGGCAGATCGATCTGTCGGTGGGCTCGGTGATGGGCGTGGTCGGCGTGCTGATCGCGTTCCTGATGTACACGCACAACTGGCACTGGGTGCCGGCGTGCTTTGCCGGGCTGGCGGTGGCGCTGGTGGTGGCGCTCTACCAGGGCTGGCTCACGGCCTACCTGGGTGTGCCGTCGTACGTGGTCACGCTCGGCGGCCTGATGTCGTTTCGCGGCGCGGCGTTTCTGGTGGCCGACGGCAAGACGCAGCCGATCACCGACGCCACGTTCCTGCTCTTCGGCGGCGGCCTCGACGGCTCGCTCGGCGCGATGTGGAGCTGGGTGCTCGCTGGCGTGCTCGCCGCGCTGCTGTTGTGGAACACGTTTAGCCGGCGGCGCAACGCGGTGGCGCATGGCTTCCCGCTGCGGCCGGCGTGGTTCGACATCGCGGTGACCGGCTTCTTCATCCTCGTGCTGCTGGCCTTCGTCGCCACGATGAACGCCTACGTGCTGGCCGACAAGGGCGCGGGGCAGGGCATTCCGATTCCCGTGCTGATCTGGGCGCTGGTGGTGATGGGCATGGCCTTCATCGTCAACCGCACGCGCTTCGGGCGCTACGTTTACGCCATCGGCGGCAATCCGGAGGCGGCGCTGCTGGTCGGCATTCCGGTGAAGCGCGTCATGTTGAAACTCTTCCTGCTGCTGGCGGTGCTGGTCACGATCGCGGCCGTGGTGTCGGTATCGCGTCTCAACGCCGGCACCAATTCACTCGGCACGAACATGGAGCTGTACGTGATCGCCGCGGCCGTCATCGGCGGCGTGGCGCTGTCCGGCGGCAGCGGCACGGTGCTCGGTTCGGTGCTCGGCGCGCTGATCATCCAGTTCCTGGAAAGCGGCCTGCTGCTGATGGACGTGAGTATCGGCTGGCGCATGGTGATCATCGGCCAGGTGCTGATCGTCGCGGTGGTGTTCGACGTGCTGTACCGCCGCGCGACTGGGGAGCGCATGTCATGAGTGCGATGACGGGGTTGCGGGCGGTTCAGTTTCATTCACCGCAGAGGCGCAGAGAGCGCAGAGGTTCGCAGAGGAATACAAGATGGAAATTGTCTGCGCACCCTCTGCGTCCTCTGCGCCTCTGCGGTGAAGGAGATTTTCAAGCATGACCGCACTGATCGAAATGCGCGGCATCCACAAGGCCTTCGGCGGCGTGCGCGCGGTCGAGGACGTGAGCGTGGGCGTGCACGCGGGCGAAGTCGTGGCCGTGCTCGGCCACAACGGCGCCGGCAAATCAACGCTGATGAAGATGCTGGCCGGTGCGTACCCGATCGACAGCGGCGAGGTGCGAATGAACGGCCAGCCGGTGAAGATCGCCAACCCGGCCGACTCGCAGCACCTGGGCATCGAGACGATCTACCAGACGCTGGCGCTGGCCGACAACCTCGACGCGGTGGCCAACCTCTTCCTCGGCCGCGAGCTGATGACGCGCTGGGGCACGCTCGACGACTACGCGATGGAGAAGGCGGCGCGCGACGTGTTCCACCGCCTGAACCCGAACTTCAAGAACATCCGCGTGCCGGTGCGCTCGCTCTCGGGCGGGCAGCGCCAGGTGGTGGCGATCTCGCGCGCGCTGTACTTCAATGCCAAGGCGCTGATCATGGACGAGCCCTGCGCGGCGCTCGGCCCGGAAGAGACGCGCATGGTGCACGACTTGGTGCGTAAGCTGAAGGCGCAGGGCGTGGGCATCTTCCTGATCTCGCACGACATGCCCGACGTCTTCGGCCTCTCGGACCGCCTATCGGTGATGAAGAACGGCAAGACCGTGGGCACCTACCGCACCGCTCAAGTGACCGAGGACGAGGTGCTGGGCATGATCATCGCGGGCAAGAAGGTCACGCGCGTGGCCGAGGCGTTCGCGCCGGCGTGAGGGTTGCGTCACTGATGGCGGCCGCGCTCGGCGCCGTAGCTTTGCGTGTCGTTGCGCAGACCGACGCAGCCATGCCGCCAGTACCCCGCTTCATCGAAGAGACCGACACCTCGGGCTTCAACAGCCGCTTCGACGGCGAGGCCGAATACCTCGTCGGCGGCGGCGTGGCCACCTTCGATTGCGACGGTGACGGCCTACCGGAAATCTACGTCACCGGCGGCGTCAACAAGGCCAAGCTCTACCGCAACAAGAGCGCGCGCGGGGGAGCAATCAAGCTGACCGAGGAGCGCTCGGGGCTCGAGCTGACGAATGCCATCGGCGCCTACCCGATCGACATCGATGGCGACGGCAATGCCGATCTCGTGGTGCTGCGCGTCGGCGAGGTGCAAGTCTTCCGCGGCGTCGGCGGTTGCCGCTTCGAGCGCGCCACCGACAAATGGAAGTTCGCCAGCAGCAACGCCTGGCACAGCGCGTTCGCCGCCACGTGGGAGCGCGGGCAGATGTGGCCGACGCTGGCGATCGGCACCTATGTCGATCGCGGCAAGCCCGAGTTCCCGTGGGGCAGTTGCACGCCGGCGGGCCTGTGGCGCCCGGCGTCGTCCGAGGGCGGCGCCTATGCGCCGGTGCTGCCGCTGTTGCCCGGCCACTGCGCGCTGTCGATGCTCTTCTCCGACTGGAACCGCAGCGGCGAGCCGTCGCTGCGTGTCAGCAACGACCGCGAGTACTACAAGGGCGGGCAGGAGCAGTTGTGGCAGCTCGCACCTGGCGCAGCGCCTGCGCTCTACACCGCAGAGCAGGGCTGGAAGCCGCTGCAGATCTGGGGCATGGGCATCGCCAGCCACGATCTCGACAGCGACGGATTTCCCGAAGTCTTCCTCACCAGCATGTCCGACAACAAGCTGCAGCAGCTCGAAGCGGGGCCTGCGAAACCGAGCTACCGCGACATCGCCTTCAAGCGCGGCGCCACCGCGCACCGCCCCTACATCGGCGGCGACGTGCACCCATCCACCGCCTGGCACGCGCAGTTCGCCGACGTGAACCACGACGGCCTCGCGGACCTGTTCATCGTCAAGGGCAACATCTCGTCGATGCCCGACTTTGCCGCGCAGGACCCGAACAACCTGCTGCTGCAACGCGGCGACGGCACGTTTGCCGAAGCCGGCCAGCTCGCGGGTGTGGCGAGCTTTCGGCGCGGCCGCGGCGGCATGCTCGCCGATCTGAACGGCGACGGCCTGCTCGACATGCTGGTGGTGAATCGCTGGGACAAGGCGCAACTGTGGCGCAACGTCGGTGCCGGCACCGCCGCGCAGCCGCGGCCGATGGGCCACTGGCTGCAACTGCGATTGCGCCAGCCGGGGGGCAACCGCGATGCCATCGGCGCTTGGGTCGAAGTCGATCTCGGTGAGCCAGGAAAGGGCCGTGTCGTGCGCCAGGAACTCACCATCGGCGGCGGCCATGCCAGCGGGCACCTCGGCTGGATGCACTTCGGCTTGGGCGAAGCGACTGCCGCCAAGCTGCGCGTGCAGTGGCCGCATGGCGACTGGAGTGCGTGGCAGAGCGTCGCGGCCGATGCGTTCTACAGCGTCGATCGGCAAGCGGGCGTCAGCGCGTGGAAGGCGCCGTGATGAAGATCGGCGACCACCCTCACCCGTTCGCCCTGAGCAGGGGACTGAGCTTGTCGAAGGCCCCGTGTCGAAGGGTCGCCCGTGGCAAGGTAAGGACCTTCGACGCGCTCGGGACCGCGGCTTCGACAAGCTCAGCCCGAACGGGTGGACGCGGCATCAATGCGCGTCACCAATCGAGAGTCGCGACGATGAAGCGCTCACTGCTCGTCGTCGCGTTTGTCGCGTGCGCCGCGATCACCTCTAACGCCGCCCGCGCGCAGCCCGCACAAGACGCTTCGAAATACAGCGCCAACGTCGCCATCGAGTGGTTCCAGCTCGACCTGCAGCTCATCCAGCAAACGCCGGGCTTCAGTCCGCCGGTGGCTGCGCGCGCCCTCGGCTACCTCGGGCTGGCGCTGTACGAGTCGGTAGTGCCGGGCATGACAGCGCAGCGCAGTCTGGCCGGCCAGTTGAACGAACTCGACTCGCTGCCCTGGGCCCAGCCCGACGAGGAGCTGCACTGGCCCACCGAGGCCAACGCTGCCATGGCGGCAATGACGCGTTTGATGTTCCCGACCGCGAGCGCGGAGAACAAGACGCGCATCGACCTGCTGGAGCGCAACCTGCCATTGAAGTACGCTCAGGAGTTCGACCCCGCGACCGTCACGGCCGAGATTACGCAGCGCTCCGAGAGCTTCGGCAAGCTGATGGCGATGGCGCTGATGACCTGGGCCCGCACCGACGGCGGCCACGAGGCCTGGGGGCCGCTGCGCCGCTCGCAGGCCAACTACGTACCGCCGAGCGGGGCGGGGCAATGGAGCGCCACGCCGCCCACCTTCGCGCCCGCGCTGTTGCCGTGGTGGGGCGAGAACCGGCCGTTCGTCTTGAAGGGCAGCGACGCCTGCCCCGCGCCGGCGCCGCCGCCGTATTCCGAAGCCAGCGGCTCGCCCTTCTACAAAGAGGCCGAGGAGGTCTGGCGCATCGCCAACGCCGCCACACAGGCGCAGCGCCAGTACGCGCTGTACTGGGCCGACGACCCAGGCAAGACGCCGACGCCCGCCGGCCACTGGGTACACATCGCCGGCGATGTGCTCAAGGCGCGCAAGGCCACACTCGCCGACGCGGCAGAGACCTATGCGCGCCTGACGCTGGCGATGAACGACGCCTTCATCGCCGCCTGGCGCAGCAAGTACCAGATCAACCTGCTGCGCCCTGTCACCTACGTGCAGTTGTTCATCGACAGCAACTGGACGCCGCCACTGATGAACACGCCGCCGTTCCCGGAGTACCCGTCGGGGCACTCGGTGCAGTCGGCG
>JANMHY010000657.1:0-2345 GCA_031375525.1 Burkholderiales bacterium | reverse complement strand
GTCGTTGTCGTGGCGGTCGTAGCGATTCGGCACGCCGTCGCGATCATGGTCCCAGCGCGGGCTGTCGTACCGGTCACGGCGGTTGGGAATGCCGTCGCCATCGACGTCCCAGACCGGGTTGTAGAGGCGGTCATGGCGGTTAGGAATGCCGTCGCCATCGCGGTCCCAACGCGTCGGCTGCTGATAGCGCACCACCCGGTACTCAGGTCGCTGGTGATACACCGGCGCTGGCTGCTGGTACACGGGCACCGGCACGGTGTACACCGGCGCCGGGCGGCCGTAGGCTGGCGAGCCGATCGTCACCGTCCATTGCACATCGGCATCGCGGGCCTGGGCCACGCCCGTGCCGAGTGCAGCCACCAAGGCCAGCGCAGCAGGGATCGCGAATCGGGTCTTGCTCATCGAAGCTCCATGCGACCCGAATGAAGGCGGGCCGTGTGCTGACAACGCGAACGGCCGCAGGGGCGCGCACCGCGCCGGCGTTGCCGCTTCGTAAAGCTGCGTGAAGTTGGCTCGGCTCAGCGCGCGGCGCTGCGCCCGCGCACCAGCAGCCACAGCGCGGCCGTGTCGAGGGCGATGAACAGCGCCAGGCTCCAGAACTCGTAGGGCACACCGATCAGATCGACCGCGGCGTCGGCGCAGGTGGCGGTGGCCTGGAACACGTCGGGCAGCAGCGCATCGAGGCCGAGGCCGGAGACGATGCGGTCGGCCAGCGTCAGGTTGCACGACGCGCTGGCCTTGGCCACGAAGTGCTGCCACAGCGCGGCGGCGATGCCGCTGCCGCACAGCAGCAGCAGCACGAACGGCGTCACGCGCTGGCCGAGCGCGGACCGCCAGGCCAGACCGAGCAGCGCGACAGTGCCGATGGCAACGAAGATCAGGCGCTGCAGCACGCACCAGGGGCAGGGCTGCATGTCGAAGCCGTGCTGCGTGACCAGCGCCGCGCCGACGGCGCCGAAGGACAGCGCGGCGATCGCCAGCAACCCACCCGAGCGCGTCATCCGACTTCGGCGATCAGTTCGATCTCCACGCAAGCGCCCATCGGGATCTGCGCCACGCCGAACGCGCTGCGCGCATGCGCGCCGACCTCCGGCCCGAAGACCTCGCCGAGCAGTTGCGAGCAGCCGTTGGTGACGAGGTGCTGTTCGGTGAAGGTCGGCGTGCTGTTGACCAGGCTCATCACCTTGACGATGCGGCGCACCTTCGACAAGTCGCCGACCGCCGCTTGCTGCGTGCCCAGCAGATCGATCGCGATCGCGCGTGCCGCGGCCTGGCCTTCTGCCGTTGCCATCGTCAGACCGAGCTGGCCGACCCACGGCTTGCCGTCTTTCTTGGCGAGGTGTCCGGAGATGAAGACCAGCGAGCCGCTGCGCACGAAGGGCACATAAGCCGCAGCGGGCACGGACAGCGGCGGCAACGTGATGCCGAGGGCTTGGAGTCTGGCGGCAGGTGTCGTCATGGCAGTTGAAGTTGAACGCGACGCGCGATCCTACACTCGGTTCATGACCGCGGGAGGCAACACAGGGCTGCGTTTGGCTGCGTGCGCGCTGGCCCTGATCGTTGGTGCGGCGTTGCAGTTGCAGCAGCCCGCGTTGTGGTCTGCGAGCGCCTACGCTGTATGGATCGTCGTCGCGCTGCTGGCCTTCGTTGGCGCATGGCGTTGGCATTGGAGCGTCGCCGTCGTTGGCTTGATCGCGCTGTCGTTTGCGGCCACCGGCCTGCGTGCGCAGTGGCGTCTGTCCGATGCCTTGCCCGCTGCGCTCGAAGGCCGCGACATCGTCGTCACCGGCGTCGTCGCCCAACTGCCGCGGCGTTTGCCGGAAGGCGTGCGCTTCGTCTTCGACATCGACAGCGCGACGCTGCAAGGCCAGCGCGTGCAGGTGCCGTCGCGCATCGTGCTTGGCTGGTACGGCGGCTGGCAGGACGAAGTGCTGATGGCAGCACCTTACGCGAAGCTGGCCGCCGGCCAGCGCTGGCGCTTCGTCGTGCGCTTGAAGCAGCCGCACGGCAGCGTCAATCCGCATGGCTTCGACCACGAGCTGTGGATGTTCGAGCAGGGCTTGCGCGCCAGCGGCGCGGTGCGTGCCACCGAGCGCGACGCTGCACAACTGCTGCAGGCCAGCGCCGGCGCGCCGATCGAGCGCCTGCGCCAGCATGTGCGCGATGCGATCGAAGCCCGCGTGCCCGATGCGCGCGCCGCCGGCGTGCTGGCCGCGCTCGCGGTCGGCGACCAGGCCGCGATCGAGCGCGCCGACTGGGATGTCTTTCGCACGACTGGCATCGCGCACCTGGTCAGCATCAGCGGCCTGCACGTGACGATGTTCGCCTGGCTTGCCGCGGCGCTG
>JANMHY010000651.1:0-17760 GCA_031375525.1 Burkholderiales bacterium | reverse complement strand
GCGCGACAGCGGCACCTGCGACAGGATCACATGGCCGGGCAGGGCGCGCTTCAACACTTCGTACGCCTGGCGCTCGCCGAGCGTCATCACGCGCACCGCCTGTGGCGGCCAGGCCTGGACGGTGTCGAGGCCTTCTTCGCGTTGCGGCACAGCGGCTGTGGGCGTGCGCCGCCGCATCAGGACCCAAGTCAACAGTGCGGCCAGGGCGGCCGAGGCGACGGCGATCCAATGCGGTTGTTCCAGGAAGTCCATGGGTGGAAGCGGAGCGAGCGCTGGGGGAAGTTGTTGCCAAGGCTAGAGCGCAGCGTCCGGGCGGGCAAGGCACTGCCGATGCGTCGCGGCGCAAAGCGACAAATCGTTCGCACCCGCCGGCCGTCGGATTGGTAAGAGGTTGTTTCGTCGAGCGGGTGGCTGTTGGCCGCCAACGCCGGACAGCGCCTACAAGCGGCGGCAAGGGCCTGCGCTAAGCTCGCTCGCCATGGCTACAGGAAGTTTGCTCGCGCTGCTCGACGACATCGCCACGATCCTCGACGACGTGGCCGTGCTGACCAAGGTGGCCACCAAGAAAACGGCTGGCGTGCTCGGCGACGATCTGGCGCTCAATGCCCAGCAGGTCTCCGGCGTGCGCGCCGAGCGCGAAATCCCCGTGGTCTGGGCGGTGGCCAAGGGCTCGATGCTCAACAAGGCCATCCTGGTGCCGGCGGCGTTGGCGATCAGCGCCTTCGTGCCCTGGCTGATCACGCCGCTGCTGATCGTCGGCGGCTTGTTCCTTTGCTTCGAAGGCGTGGAAAAACTCGCCCACAAGTTTTTGCACAGCCCGGAAGAAGACGCCGCGCACCGCGCCGAGCTGACCCGGGCACTCGCCGACCCCAATGCCGACTTGGCGGCCGTCGAGCGCGACAAGATCAAGGGTGCCATTCGCACCGACTTCATCCTCTCGGCCGAGATCATCGTCATTGCGCTCGGCACGGTGGCCGGCAAGGATTTGCCGACGCAGGTGGCGGTGTTGGTGGGCATCGCGATCCTGATGACCGTCGGCGTCTATGGCCTCGTCGCCGGCATCGTCAAGCTCGACGACCTCGGGCTGTACTTGTCCAAGCGCGGCGGCGCGCAGGCCGCGCTGGGGCGCGGCATCCTGCGCGCGGCGCCGTGGCTGATGAAGGCGCTGTCGATCGCCGGCACGGCGGCGATGTTTCTCGTCGGCGGCGGCATCGTCGTGCATGGCGTGCCGGTGTTGCGCCACGCGGTGGAGGCCGTTGCGAATGCCGCGGGCGGCGCCTTGCAGCCCGTGGTCGAGATGCTCGGCAACGCCGGCATCGGCATCGCGGCCGGTGCGCTGGTGCTGATCGTCGTCACGTTGGGCAAGAAGTTCTTCAGCCGGCCTGCGGTGGCGGCGTGAACAAGCTGCTGCTGGCGCTGCTGCTGTCATGCGCAGGCGCGGCGTGGGCTGTCGAAGCCAACACCGCCAACCGCGCGCAGCTCGAACAGGTGCGCCACATCGGCCCGCCGCTGGCCGAGGCGATCCTGGTCTCGCGCACCAAAGACGGCGCCTTCAAGGATTGGCCCGACCTGATGGCGCGCGTGCGCGGCATCCGCGACGCCAAGGCCGGCAAGTTGAGTGAAGCCGGCCTCACGGTCGGCGGCGCACCTTACGCGGCGCCGCCGAAGTAACGGCTACTTGCCTGAGATCCCCAGCAGTTCGACCTCGAAGTTCAGCGTCGCGTTCGGCGGAATCGGCCCGCCGGGTGTGCCGCGCTCACCGTAGGCGATACCCGGCGGGCAGGTCAGTTGCGCCTTGCCGCCGACCTTCATCTTCTGCACGCCTTCGGTCCAGCATTTGATGACGCGGTTCAACGGAAACTCCGCCGGCTGGCCGCGCTTGTGCGAGCTGTCGAACTCGGTGCCGTCCTGCAGCGTGCCGCGGTAGTGGACCTTGACGACGTCGGTGGCCACGGGGGAAGCGCCGCTGCCGTCCTTGATCGATTTATAGACAAGGCCCGTGCCGGCCGCGGGGGCCGAGGCCTGCGCGAAGGCCATCGACGAGGCGAGGCACGCCGCGGCGATGAAGAGCAACTTACTTGTAGCCATCCTTGAGTCCTGTGATGCGGTTGAAAACGAGTTGACCGGCGCGGTGGTCCACGCGATCGGCGACGAAGTATCCGTGGCGTTCGAACTGCAGCCGCGTTTCAGCGGCGCAAGATGCAACGCCCGGTTCGACGTAACCCTGCACGACGCGCCGGCTGGCGGGGTTCAACACGCTGCGGAAGTCGCGGCCGTCGGCGTCGGGCTGGTCTTCGCTGAACAGGCGCTCGAACAGGCGCAACTCGGCGGGCACGGCGTCGTGCGCGCCGACCCAGGTGATCGTGCCCTTGACCTTGACCGCATCGGCGCCGGGCGTGCCGCTGCGGGTGTCAGGCACGACCGTCGCCAGCACCGCGGTGAGCTTGCCGTCGGTGTCTTTCTCGCAGCCAGTGCACTCGACGACGTAGCCGTACTTGAGGCGCACCTTGTTGCCGGGGAAGAGTCTGAAGAAGCCCTTCGGCGGCAGCTCCGCAAAGTCGTCGCGCTCGATCCACAACTCGGGGCCGAGCCCGAATTCACGATGACCGAGCTCCGGGCGCTGCGGATGCGCCGGAGCACGGCACGGCACGACGTCAGTCCAGTTCGTCAGCTTCAACTTCAGCGGCTCGACGACGGCCATCGCCCGCGACGCCTGGCCTTCGAGGTCTTCGCGCAGCGCGCCGTCGAGCACGGACATGTCGACCCAGATGTTGGTCTTCGAGGCGCCCGTGCGCTCGGCCATCAGGCGCAATGACGCCGGCGTGTAGCCGCGGCGGCGCAGACCGAAGATCGTCGGCATGCGCGGGTCGTCCCAGCCCGCGACATGCTTTTCATCGACCAGCGCTTTCAATTTGCGCTTGCTCGTCATCACGCCCTTGATGTTCAGGCGCCCGAACTCGTACTGTTTCGGCAGCGGTGTTGCGAGCAAACCCAGACGCGCCAGGTGGCCGAGCAGCCAGTCGTAGAACGGCCGCTGGTCCTCGAACTCGAGCGTGCAGATGCTGTGCGTGATGCGCTCCAGCGCGTCCTCGATCGGGTGCGCGTAGGTGTACATCGGATAGACGCACCAGGCGTCGCCGGTGGCGTGGTGCGTGGCGTGCTTGATGCGGTAGATCGCCGGGTCGCGCAGGTTGATGTTCGGCGACGCCATGTCGATCTTGGCGCGCAGCACCGCCGTACCGTCGGCCATGCGACCGCTTTTCATCTCGGCCCAGCGGGCACGGTTCTCGGCCACGCTGCGCGAACGGAATGGGCTGTTGCTGCCGGGTGTCGTGAAGTCGCCGCGCGTGGCCCGCATCTGCTCGGCCGTCTGCTCATCGACATACGCAAGACCGTCGTCGATCAGTGCAACGGCCGCACGCGCCATGAAATCGAAATAGCTGCTCGCGTTGTACAGATGCGAGACCCCGCCGGCGGTCCAGTCGAAGCCGAGCCAATGCACGGCCTCGATGATCGCGTCCACGTACTCCTGCTCTTCCTTCTCCGGGGTGGTGTCGTCGAAGCGCAGGTGGCAGATGCCGCCGTAGTCGGCGGCGAGGCCGAAGTTCAGGCAGATGCTTTTCGCATGGCCGATGTGCAGGTAGCCATTGGGCTCGGGCGGAAAGCGCGTGCGGATCTTCGCCGCGTCGATCGGGCCCTGCGCGTGGTGCGCTGCATCGCCGGGCGAACCGGCGAAATGCCGACCGTTGTTCGTTCCTTGTTCAAGATCACGCTCGACGATCTGGCGCAGGAAGTTGGTTGGCTTGTGGTCGGGTGTGTTCGGCGCAGGGGACATGCGAACGATTCTATCGAGCGGGTTTGTCCGGCCGTGTGCCGTCCTTGGCCTTCGAAGAGATGCGCATACGCCCGGCTGGCCGCGTGTCGGTGCGGCGCGAGCCCGGCGCGACAAAACGCTGCTGGGTGTCGTCAAACGCGGCCCACCCGCTCCCGGATGCTCTCGATGCGCGCCCGGTTAACGCCGAAATCCTTGCGCCCGACGCGCGACGCCGAGCGCACCTGGATCACGCCGGCAGCCGGGTCGAACCAGAACTCGACGTCGTCGGTGAAGCGCATCAGCGCCGTCGTGAACTGCGCATACAGGTAATCGTCGCGTCGCTCGACGATGTGCGAGGCGGGCAGGTCTTCGATCACCTTGGCAATGCTGGCGATCGTGGCCTTGCCGTCGCCTTGCAAGGCGATTGGCGCGATGCGGGCATCGTCCTTGCGCGGCGCATCCGGCCACAGATCGGCCTGGCTGGTCACGCTATTGGGCGTCTTGGCCGGCGGCTTCAGCTTGCCGTCGCGCACGCCGATGTTGGTTGGCGCTTTGCCGGTGAACGCGCCGACGCGTGCCGCCAACAACAGCGCGACAACGGCCAGCGCGATCCAGATGACGAGGTGCATGGCGACGCGCCGCAGTCTCAACGCCGGCGCCCGCCGCCGAGCAGCGAGCCGAGCACGCCGCGCACGATCTCGCGGCCGACCGCCGAGCCGACGCTGCGTACGGCGCTGCGCGCTGCCGATTCCGCGAGCCCTTCGTGCTTGCCGCCGCGCGGGCCGGTGCTGCCGAACATGGCGTCCTTCAAGCCGCCCAACCAACCGTTGCCCGCGTCTTCCTGCTTTGCCGCGGGGGCGCTTGCTGTCGGCGCCGTGCCGGCGGCGGCATCCGCCGAGGCCACCGCGCGGCCCTTCAACTTCTCGAACGCCGATTCGCGGTCCACCGTCTTCTCATACACGCCGGCGACGAGCGACGAGGCTTGCAGCGCCTTGCGCTCTTCGGCATTGATCGGCCCGATGCGCGAGCCTGGCGGCAGCACGAAGACGCGCTCGGTGATCGACGGCCGGCCCTTGTCGTCGAGGAAGCTGATCAGCGCTTCGCCGACACCCAACTCCGTGATCGCCGTCTGCACATCGAGCTTCGGGTTGGCGCGCATCGTGCTCGCCGCCGACTGCACCGCCTTCTGATCGCGCGGTGTGAAGGCGCGCAGCGCGTGCTGCACGCGGTTGCCGAGCTGGCCGAGCACGCTGTCCGGAATGTCGAGCGGGTTCTGCGTCACGAAATAGACGCCGACGCCTTTGGATCGCACCAGGCGCACGACGAGTTCGATGCGCTCCAGCAGCACCTTCGGCGCTTCGTTGAACAGCAGGTGCGCTTCGTCGAAGAAGAAAGTCATCTTCGGCTTGTCGAGGTCGCCGACTTCGGGCAGCGTCTCGTACAGCTCCGACAGCATCCAGAGCAGGAAGGTGGCGTACAGGCGCGGCGACGACAGCAGCTTGTCGGCGGCCAGGATGTTGACGACGCCCTTGCCCTTGTCGGTCTGCATGAAGTCGTTGATGTCGAGCATCGGCTCGCCGAAGAACTTGTCGCCGCCCTGTTCTTCGATCTGCAACAGGCCGCGCTGGATCGCGCCGACGCTCGCCGCGCTGACGTTGCCGTACTCGGTGGTGAACTGCTTGCCGTTCTCGCCGACGTACTGCAGCATCGCGCGCAGGTCTTTCATGTCGAGCAGCAAGAGGCCGTTGTCGTCGGCGATCTTGAAGACCATGTTGAGCACGCCGGCCTGGGTTTCGTTCAGGTCGAGCATGCGCGCCAGCAGCAGCGGCCCCATGTCGGACACCGTCGCGCGCACCGGGTGGCCTTGTTCGCCGAAGACGTCCCACAGCGCCGTCGGGCACTGCATCGGCGTCGGCGCATCGAGGCCGCGGTCCTTCAGGATCTTCGCGACCTTGTCCGGCAACTGCCCGGTCTGGCTGATGCCGGTCAGGTCGCCCTTGACGTCGGCCATGAACACCGGAATGCCGATCGCCGAAAAACTCTCGGCGATCTTCTGCAGCGTGATCGTCTTGCCGGTGCCGGTGGCGCCGGTGATCAGGCCGTGGCGGTTGGCCAGCGCGGGCAGCAGGTGGCACTCGATATCGCCGTGCTTGGCAATCAGGATGGGTTCGGACATGGCAGCAGTGACCTCTCGAATAAACTTGCATCCATCTTAGTGTTCTTGCGAAAGCCTCTCCGTCTATGGCCGGTCATTCCAAATGGGCCAACATCCAGCATCGCAAAGGGCGCCAGGACGAAAAGCGCGGCAAGGTCTGGACGCGCGTCATCCGCGAGATCATGGTCGCGGCGCGGCAGGGCGGCGGCGATGCCAACATGAATCCGCGCCTGCGCCTGGCGATCGAGAAGGCCAAGGCCGCCAACATGCCGGCCGACACGATCAAGCGCAACGTCGACAAGGCCACCGGCGCGTTGGAAGGCGTGTCGTACGAAGAGATCCGCTACGAGGGCTACGGCATCGGCGGCGCGGCAGTGATCGTCGACACGATGACCGACAACCGCGTGCGCACCGTCGCCGAAGTGCGGCATGCTTTTTCCAAGTACGGCGGCAACCTCGGCACCGAAGGCTCGGTGGCCTTTCAGTTCAAGCACTGCGGACAGTTGATCTTTGCGCCGGGCACGAGCGAAGACAAGGTGATGGAAGCGGCGCTCGATGCCGGCGCCGAGGACGTGATCGCCGGCGAGGACGGCTCGATCGAGGTGCTGACGCCGCCCACCGAATTCGAAGCGGTGAAGATCGCGCTGGAGAAGGCCGGCCTGAAACCCGAAGTCGCCGAGGTCACGATGCGCGCCGAGACGCCGATTGAATTGAGTGGCGATGACGCGGCGCGGATGCAAAAGCTGCTCGACGTGATCGAGGATCTCGACGACGTGCAAGACGTTTATCACAACGCCGAGATCAGCGAATGAGCGCCGCCGGGCCGCTCCCAAGGCGCTCGCTCCCCCTTGGGGGGACCGGCGCGCAGCGCCGTTGGGGGCTGTCATGAAGGTGCTGGTCATCGGCAACGGCGCGCGCGAACACGCGATGGCGTGGAAGCTGGCGCAGTCGCCGAAGGTGCAGCGCGTCTATGTCGCTCCCGGCAACGGTGGCACGGCGAGCGATTCGGCGCTGGTCAACGTGCCGATAACCGACCTCGCGGCCCTCGCCGACTTCGCAGCGCAGGAAAAGGTCGGCCTCACGGTCGTCGGCCCCGAAGCGCCGCTGGCCGCGGGCGTAGTCGATCTGTTCCGCAGCCGCGGCCTGCGCATCTTCGGCCCGACGCGCGCCGCCGCGCAGCTCGAAAGCTCGAAGGCCTTCGCCAAGGACTTCATGCAGCGCCACGGCATTCCGACGGCGCACTACGCGGTGTTCAGCGATGCGGTCGCCGCGCATGCGCACCTGGAGCGGCACGGCGCGCCGATCGTCGTCAAAGCCGACGGCCTGGCGGCAGGCAAGGGCGTCGTCGTCGCCATGACGGCCGAAGAAGCGCATGCGGCGATCGACTTCATGCTCCGCGAGCCGGGTAGTGTTGTGATCGAAGAATTCATGGCCGGCGAAGAGGCCAGCTTCATCGTCGTCGCCGACGGCAAACACGCGCTCGCCTTGGCGACGAGCCAGGACCACAAGCGCATCGGCGACGGCGACACGGGGCCCAACACCGGCGGCATGGGCGCCTACTCGCCGGCGCCGGTGGTCACGCCCGCCGTGCATGCGCGCGTGATGCGCGAAGTCATCCTGCCGACGATCGCCGGCATGGCCGCCGACGGCCATCCGTTCAGCGGCTTTCTGTATGCCGGCCTGATGATCGATGGCGACGGCAAAGCGCGTGTCGTCGAGTTCAACGCACGCTTGGGCGACCCCGAAGCGCAAGTGCTGTTGATGCGTCTGAAGAGCGATCTCAACGAACTGCTGATGGCCGCCACCGACGCCCAAGGCAGCGGCGTGCGCGACATCGAACTGCACTGGGACCGCCGCAGCGCGCTCGGCGTCGTCATGGCGTCCGCCGGCTACCCGGCAAGTCCGCGCCCGGGTGACGCCATCACCGGCATCCCGGCCGGCAGCGAAGACATGCACGTCTTTCACGCCGCGACGACGAAGAATGCTGCCGGTGAACTCGTCACCAGCGGCGGCCGCGTGCTCACCGTCACCGCGCTCGGCGATCCTCTGCGCGTCGCGCAGCAGCGCGCCTATGCGGCGCTGGAGCCGATCCGCTTCGATGGCATGCAGTGGCGGCGCGACATTGGTCATCGCGCATTGAAGGCGCGTTAAGGTTTTTGTGGCCGTTGCATCCGCCGATCTCAAAACTCGCCCCGTGCAACTGCACGGCAGCGCGCTCGCCCGCCGCATGTTGGAAGCCGCGGGCTGGCAGATCAACTTCAATGGCCTGCCGGCCCAGCAAGGCGTCGCCATCGTCTATCCGCACACGTCGAATTGGGATCTGCCGGTCGGGCTGTTTGCCAAGTGGGCACTCGGTTTTTCACCGTCGTTCTGGAGCAAGGACTCGTTGTTCAAGGTGCCGCTGTTGGGCGCGTGGATGCGCTGGGTCGGCGGCGTGCCGGTGGACCGAAAGAGCCCGCGCGGGCTGGTCGAGCAAATGGTCGATCGCATGAAGCAGGCCAAGCAGAACGACGAGTTCTTCTGGCTCGTCATCGCGCCCGAAGGCACGCGCGGTTATCACGATCATTGGCGCAGCGGCTTCTATCGTGTGGCGCATCAGGCCGATGTGCCGCTGGCCCTGGTGTATCTCGACTATCAGGAGAAGGTGGTTGGCTTCGAGCGCTTCATCCGTCTCACCGGCAACACCGACGCCGACATGGCGGTGATCGCCGAGTACCTGGCGCACCGCCACGGCAAGCGGCCCGAGCAGGCCGGGCCGGTGCGCTTGGCGCCAGCCAAGGCAGGCGAGCAATGAGCGATGTCGTCAGCCGCGTGCGCGAGTACCTGCTCGGTTTGCAGCAGCGCATCGTCGATGCGCTGGAGACTGAAGACGGGCAAGGCAAGTTCATCCGCGACGAGTGGAAAAAGCCGCCCGGCGAGAAGCTGCAAGGCGAGGGCATCACGCGCCTGATGGAAGACGGTGCGCTGCTCGAACGCGGCGGCGTCGGCTTCTCGCATGTGCGCGGGCCTGCGCTGCCGCCGTCGGCCACGCAGCACCGGCCCGAGCTCGCGGGCGCGCCGTTCGAAGCGATGGGCGTGTCGCTGGTCTTCCATCCGCGCAACCCGTATGTGCCGACGGTGCACATGAACGTGCGCATGCTCGCCGCCGCGCATGCCGGCCAGGAGCCGGTGACCTGGTTCGGCGGCGGCATGGACCTGACGCCGTACTACGGCTTCGAGGAAGACGCCGCGCATTTCCATCGCACGAACAGAGATGCATTGGCGACGTTCGGCGCCGACAAGTACCCGCGCTTCAAGCAGTGGTGCGACGAGTACTTTTTTTTGAAGCACCGCAACGAGCCGCGCGGTATCGGCGGTGTGTTCTTCGACGACTTCTCCGAACCCGGCTTCGAGCAAAGTTTTGCGATGCAGCGCGCCGTCGGCGATGCGTTTCTGGGAGCGTACCTGCCGATCGTGCAGCGCCGCCGCAACATGCCCTATGGCGAGCGCGAGCGCGACTTTCAGGCGTATCGTCGCGGCCGTTATGTCGAATTCAACCTGGTCTGGGACCGCGGCACGCTGTTCGGCTTGCAATCGGGTGGCCGCACCGAGAGCATCCTGATGAGCCTGCCGCCGATCGTGAAGTGGCGCTATGACTGGCAGCCGGCAGCCGGCACCCCGGAGGCCCGGCTGTACAGCGATTTCCTGCGGCCACGCGAGTGGGTTTGAAACGCCTCGGCCTCTTCGGCGGCACGTTCGATCCGCCGCACAACGCGCATGTTGCGCTGGCGCGGGCGGCGCTCGACGTATTCCAACTCGATGCGCTGCACTGGATTCCCGCCGGCCAACCGTGGCAGAAGGCGCGCATGATCAGCGCTGCTGTGCACCGCGAAGCCATGGTGCGTGCAGCGATCGACGGCGAGCCGCGCTTCGTGCTCGACCGCATCGAACTCGAACGTGAAGGCCCGAGCTTCACGCTGGACACCGTGCGCGCGCTGCGTTTGCAGCACGCGCAGGCTGAGTTGTTCCTTGTCATCGGCGCCGACCAGTACGCCGGCCTGCACACCTGGCGCGACTGGCCAGAGTTGCTCGGCCTGGTCACGCTCGCCGTCGCCAACCGGCCCGGCCCGATGCCGCCGGTCGATGCCGAGGTGCTGCGCACACCGCACCGCGTGGTGCCGCTGCCGATGTTGGACATTTCGGCCACCGACATCCGCGCGCGCGTGGCACGCGGCTTGCCGATCGACTCGCTGGTGCCGCCCGCAGTGGCGCGCTATATTGAAATCAACACCTTGTATCGGAGTTGAATGGACATCCGCAAACTGCAACGCGCCATCGTCGATGGCCTCGAAGACGTGAAGGCGCACGACATCTGCGTCTTCAACACCGAGCACCTGTCGCCGCTGTTCGAGCGTGTGATCGTCGCCTCGGGCAACAGCAACCGGCAGACCAAGGCCTTGGCGGCGAGCGTTCGCGACAGCGTCAAGTCGCGCGACATGCAGGTCTTGCGCACCGAAGGCGAAGACAACGGCGAATGGATCATCGTCGACTGCGGCGCTGCGGTCGTGCACGTCATGCAACCGGCGATCCGCCAGTACTACAACTTGGAAGAGTTGTGGGGCGACAAGTCGGTGAAGATGAAGCTGGGTGCTGAAGGCGTGCTGCTCCCGAAGGCGTCGTCCGAGCGCAAGCCCGCAAAGAAAGCGGCGGCCAAGAAAGCACCGGCGAAGAAACCGTTCGCACGCAAAGCGCCTGCCAAGAAAGCACCGGCGAAGAAGACCGCGCCAAGACGCAAGCCATGAAGCTCGTGCTGGTCGCCGTCGGCCAGCGCCAACCCGCCTGGGCCGACGCCGCCTACGACGACTTCGCCAAACGTTTTCCCGCCGAGTGCCGGCTCGAACTCAAAGCCGTGAAGGCCGAGTCGCGCACGGGCGGCAAGACGGTCGAGGCGATGATGGCTGCCGAGGCCGAACGCATTGAAGCCGCTGTGCCCAAAGGCGCACGGCGCGTGATCCTCGATGAGCGCGGTGAACGCCGCAGCACGGTGCAACTCGCCGAACGCCTGCGCTTCTGGCTCGGCGACGGCCGCGACGTGGCGCTGTTGATCGGCGGGCCGGATGGGCTCGATGCCAGGCTGAAGACAAGCGGCGATGAGACGCTTCGCTTGAGCGATCTGACGTTGCCGCACGCGTTTGCGCGCGTGCTGTTGGCCGAAGCGCTGTACCGCGCCTGGTCGCTGCTGAACGGCCAGCCCTACCACCGCGCATGAGCGCCCGCCCGGCCGCTCCGAAGGGCGCTCGCACCGCAGTGCGAAGCACGGAGGTTGCCTGATGAGCGCCCGCCCGGCCGTTCCGAAGGGTGCTCGCACCGCAGTGCGAAGCACGGAGGTTGCCTGATGAGCGCCCGCCCGGCCGCTCCGAAGGGCGCTCGCACCGCAGTGCGAAGCACGGAGGTTGCCTGATGAGCACAAGGGTGCCCGTGCGGCGACGACGGCGCCTACAGGCCGATCGGCTGCAGCGAGGTATCGATCGCGCTTTGCGGCAGATCGGTGGGCCGTGTGAGGTGCTGGGCCGACATGTCCGGCAGCTCGGCCGCGGTGGTGGATCGCACCATGTGCAGGGCTGCCCCGGACAGCGCCGCGGCGCTGATCAGCGTGAAGTAGGCGCGCATCGATGGCGCTGAAAAGCGCCCGTGCCGTGCGTCGTCTGCGCGCAGCAGAGCAGGGGTTGCGATCGCGTCTTGCATCAAGCCCTCCCAGATCGTCGTCTCCATGGATCTCGGTGCTGCTTCAGTCTGTGGTCGTTGTTTCTGTCAGCGCCGAGTGACTGCATCCTGAGCCGCCCACGACGGATACATGTGGTGACAATGCACACCTATAACTACTCGGAAACCTGCGTGCCGCGGTTCTGTCGCATGCCGAGAAACTCGGTCACGCAGCGTGCCGTGCACAATCCGCGCCGCCTCGTGTGCGCACATCGCAGGAGACCGTCATCGCATCGTTTTTCTATCTGGCGTCGCAGAGTCCGCGCCGCCGGCAGTTGCTGGCGCAGATCGGCGCCCAACACGAGTTGCTGCTGCCGGGTGCCAGTGAAGACGCCGAAGCGCTCGAAGCAGTGCGCCCGCGCGAGCCGCCCGCGGACTACGTGCAGCGCGTCACGCGCGCCAAGCTCGAGGCGGCACGGCAGCGTTTGAAATCACGCGGCCTGCCCGCCGCGCCGATCCTGTGCGCCGACACGACGGTGGCCGTGGGCACGCGCATCCTCGGCAAGCCCGCCGATGCGCACGAAGCGCGTGCGATGCTCGCCGCGCTGTCGGGCCGCACGCACCGCGTGCTCTCCGCCGTGGCGGTGTGGACAGGCAGGCGCCGCATCGAAGCGCTCAGCATCTCGCGCGTGCGCTTCGCGGTGCTGCCACCGAAAGTGATCGACGCCTACATCGACTCCGGCGAGCCCTTCGGCAAGGCCGGCGCCTACGCCATTCAGTCCGCACTGGCCGGCTGGATCGCCCACATCGACGGCAGCTACAGCGGCATCATGGGCTTGCCGCTGGCGGAGACAGCGGCGTTGCTGCGGCAGGCGAGAGTTGCGCATCAACTCAACGAATAGACTGCTGTGATGGCACCCCCTAGCTCACTCCGTTCGCGGCCCCCCGAGGGGGCGCCAGTGCCCTTCGGGCGGCCGGGCGGCCACTGATGGCCCTGCAAGACATCCTCATCAACTGGACGCCGCACGAAACGCGTGTCGCCGTCGTCGAAAACGGCTCGGTGCAGGAGCTGCATCTGGAGCGTGCGCTCGAACGCGGCCTCGTCGGCAACATCTATCAGGGCAAGGTGGCGCGTGTGCTGCCGGGCATGCAGAGCGCATTCATCGACATCGGCCTCGAGCGCGCAGCCTTCCTGCACGTGGCCGATCTGCACAACGGGCACGGCGGCAATGGCCGCAGCGAGGCTGCGGCCAACGTCACGCCGGTGCCGATCGAGCGCCAGTTGTTCGAAGGCCAGGCGCTGACGGTGCAGGTGGTGAAGGACCCGATCGGCACCAAGGGTGCGCGGCTGTCGACGCAGGTCAGCATTGCCGGGCGCATGCTGGTTCACCTGCCGCAGGACAACCACCTCGGCGTCAGCCAGAAGATCGGCTCGCCGGAGTTGCGCGAGCAGCTGCGTGAGCGTTTAGCCGCACTCGCTGGCAAGGCCGACGAGAGTTATGTCGGCGGCGGCTTCATCCTGCGCACCAATGCGGAAGAGGCCTCCGACGCTGAGCTGGCCGACGACATCGCCTACCTGCGCAAGACCTGGTCCGGCATCCGCGAACTCGCCTTCGCCTCGCCGCCGGGCACGCTGCTGCACCAGGACCTGACGCTGGCCGAGCGTGTGCTGCGCGACCTGGTCCATGATGAAACGGCGGCGATCCGCATCGACTCGAAGCTGCAGTTCGAACACCTGCGCACCTTCGGCGCCACGTTCACGCCGGGCTCGCTCGCCAAGCTGCAGCACTACAGCGGCGAGCGGCCGATCTTCGATCTGTTCAACATCGACGAAGAGATCCGCCGTGCGCTGGCGCGGCGCGTCGATCTGAAGAGCGGCGGCTACCTGATCATCGACCAGACCGAAGCGCTGACGACGGTGGACGTCAACACCGGCGGCTTTGTCGGCGTGCGCAATTTCGACGACACGATCTTCAAGACCAACCTCGAAGCGGCTGGCGCCATCGCCCGCCAGCTGCGCTTGCGCAATCTGGGCGGCATCGTCATCGCCGACTTCATCGACATGACGCGCGCCGACCACCAAGACAGCGTGCTCGCCGAGTTCCGCAAACAGCTTGCGCGAGACCGCGTGCGCACGACGGTCAGCGGCTTCACGCAGCTCGGTCTGGTCGAGATGACGCGAAAGCGCACCCGGGAAAGCTTGGCCCACATGCTGTGCGAGCCCTGCCCCACCTGCGAAGGCCGCGGCATCCTGAAGACCGCGCGCAGCGTCTGCTACGACATCCTGCGCGAGGTGCTGCGCGAAGCGCGCCAGTTCGATCCGAAGGAGTTCCGCATCGTTGCCAACGCGTCGGTGGTCGAGATGCTGCTCGACGAAGAGAGCCAGCATCTCGCAGGGTTGAGCGAGTTCATCGGCAAACCGATCTCGCTGTCGGTGGAGCCGAGCTTGACGCCGGAGCAGTACGACATCGTGCTGCTTTGAGCCTGCTTCAGTGTGCACGATGCTCGTGTACACTGGATCAATGAAAAACATCACCCTCAGCGCCGACGAAGCCTTGATCGAGGCAGCGCGTCAGCGCGCGCAGCAGGATCACACGACACTCAACGAAGCTTTTCGGCGCTGGCTCGCCGAGTACGCCCATCAACGCGAGCGCATGCAGCGTTACGACGACGTGATGTCGTCGCTGCGCGGCAGCGTCAAGGTCGGCCGCAAGCTGACGCGCGAGGCGCGCAATGAGCGCTAAGGTTTTTCTAGACACCAACGTCTTCATCTACCAGCTCGACACCAGCGACGCACGCAAGCACAAGATTGCCGAGCAGTTGATCCGTGATGCGCTCGAAAGCGAGCGCGCCTGCATCAGCTATCAAGTGGTGCAGGAGTGTCTCAATACGGTCCTGCGCAAGGCCGAAGTGGCGCTCGATGCGCAGGGCGCCCGCGCCTATCTCGACGCGGTCTTGCTACCGCTGATGAAGGTGAGCGCCAGCGCAGCGCTTTATCAGCGCGCTCTGGACGTTCAGTCGCGCTGGCGCTTCGGCTTCTACGACTCGCTGATCGTCGCCTCGGCGCTGGCCGCGGGCTGCGACACGTTGTTGACCGAAGACTTGCAGCACGGCCAGGTCATCGAGACGCTGACGATCTCGAACCCGTTCAAGCGCTGAAGGTCCGAATGCCGACAAGGTGGCGGCCGAGGTCGCGCAAGCCAAGGCAGAGGCCGAGTTCGAGGTGTTCCGGCAGCGTCAACTGGCGACGCCTTCAAGCGCCGAGCAGGACTTCGAGGCTGTGATCAGCGGTTCTGTGATGGCCATCGAAAAGGGCAGGAAGCCAGCGCGGCTGCCACCGAAGAAGCGAGGCGGTTCGTAGTAGCTTGGCGTGGTGCATCGCTGAATGCGTCAACGTTGCACACAACGGTCGAACAGCCCGTGCGCCGTCTGTGGGATTCAACCCACAATCACCGCCTGCGAAGGCGTGCGCGTTGCGCCGCCCAACCACCACCATTCGCACTCCGACGATGACGACAACGATCAGACACTGGGCCGTCGCCGCTACCTTGGCCCTGTGCACCGGATGGGCGTTTCTCGCGCTCGCCGCTGGCGACACTCCGAGCGACTTCATCGCCGCCCAGATCGCCGCCCACCCCGGCAAGACCGGCGTCCATGTGCTCGACACCGGCGCCGAGGCACTGCTGGCGCGGGCCTGGTTGGTCGAGAACGCCAAACAATCGATCGACGTCCAGTACTTCATCTGGAGCAGCGACAACATCGGCACGCTGGCGGCCGAGGCGCTGCTGCGGGCGGCCGGGCGCGGCGTGCGCGTGCGGGTGATCGTCGATGACCTGCTGATCGATGCGCCGGACAAGGCGCTGCTGGCGCTGGCGCGGCACCCGAACATCGACATCCGCATCTACAACCCGAAGACCTCCGTCGGCACGCCGTTGCATGCGCGCCTGCAGAACGCGCTGACGGATGTGCGCGGCGTCAACCAGCGCATGCACGACAAGACGCTGGTCGTGGACGGCAAGGTGGCCATCACCGGCGGGCGCAACATGGCCGCTGAATATTTCGACTTCAACCACGAGTACAACTTCCGCGACCGCGACGCGCTGCTGCTCGGCGCTGCGGTTGCGGCGATGCAGGCCAACTTCGAAACCTTCTGGGCCAGCCCTTTGAGTGTCGAGGTCGAAACGCTCTACGACGGCCTGGGCCTGATGCAGAAGAACGTGCGTGTGGACGACGAGCAGATCCAGCAGGTCTATCGTGAGCTGCATGCGTACGCGAAGTCGCCCGACAACTTCGCACCCGAAGTCCGCGCGGCCATTGCCGACACGCCGTCGTCGTTTGCGCGCCTGGCGCAGCAGATGCGCTGGACCGACGTCGAGTTCATCGCCGACCAGCCGGGCAAGAACGACAACCGCGTGCGCCTCGGCGGCGGTGGCCGGACGAGCATGGCGCTGGCGCGGCTGGTGCAGGGGGCACGGCAGCGCGTCGTCATCCAGTCGCCTTACCTCGTGCCGTCGGACGAGGCGATCGCGCTGCTGGGCGAGGTCCGCTCGCGCGGCGTGGCCGTGCGCATCAGCACCAACTCGCTGGCCTCGACCGACAACCTGCCGGCCTTCAGCGGTTACCGCAACCAGCGCGAGCGCCTGCTGGCGATGGGTCTGCAGATCTTCGAATACAAGCCCGCGCCGACGGTGCAGCAGCAACTGGTGCAGCGCCTGGTTGCGGCCACGCGCAGCGCGCCGGTGTTCGCGCTGCATGCCAAGACGCTGGTCATCGACGGCAAGACGCTCTACATCGGCACCTACAACTTCGATCCGCGCTCGCAGAACCTGAACACCGAGGTCGGCGTCGTCATCCACGACGAAGCGCTGGCGCGCGAGGTCGAGGCGTCGATCGAAACCGACATGGCGCCGGGCAACAGCTGGAACGCGGCGACCGACGACCCGGACCGGCAGGCTTCGCTGGCCAAGCGCAGCAAGGTGCGCCTGTACCAGATGATGCCGATCAAGCCGTTGCTGTGAACAACTACATCATCGACACCCGCACTGCCGGCACTGCCACTTCGCGGCCGATCACGGTGCGGGCGTAGAAGTAGTTCAGGCGCGCTTGCGTGCTCAGCGTGTCGATGTCCACGTGGCCCGCTTCGTCGCACGAGAAAGCGTAGGCGCGGCCGCCGTCGAAGAGGGACTGGAAGCGCAGTTCGAAGTGGGCGGATTCAGGCGCTTGTTGGCTCGGCATCGTGTTCATCGCGGGACCTCTTGGTGTTGAGTACCCCCTTGGGTTGCGCACGTTCACCGAACGGTTTCTCTTCGATCTAGGGAGCGGCTAGCGCGGCGGGCTCACGCGCTCGCTCGGACCGAGCCCCGCCGCCAGTTGCGCGCGTAACGATTCGAGGAACTCGAGCAAGCGCT
Source organism: Burkholderiales bacterium (assembly GCA_031375525.1). Classification (GTDB taxonomy): domain Bacteria; phylum Pseudomonadota; class Gammaproteobacteria; order Burkholderiales; family Burkholderiaceae_C; genus CADEEN01. Next base: position 701 of record JANMHY010000651.1, on the reverse strand, counting down.
CCCGGCCCAGCGACATCCCGGCCGTCTGGACCACCACGCCGGGCGCCAGGGCGACTTCGAACGTGCGGTGATCGGTGGGCAGCGGCTGGCGTGCGAACTGGCTGTACGGCACCACGGAGCGCTGCGGCGAGGACGAGCGCGACGAAGACTCGGCGTAGACGTAGATCGCGCTGTCGCCGAAGATCAGCGCGTCGCTGCCGGCGCCGTGGGCGGCGATGCCCAGCACCTCCTCCGACAGCGGCACTTGCGCCAGCACGCGGCCCCGCAGCAGCTCGTCCGGCCTGGCCTTTGCGGCCGCGGGCAGCTTGGGCTCGTTGAACCTGGCGATCGTGGCCGACACCGCGGCACGCACCGGATCGGCTGCGGCATCGAGATCCACCGCGAGATCCTGGCCCGGCGCGGCGTTCGCCGTGACGCTGCGGCTCGCGCGCCCCGGCGCCTGGACGCGCAGCACATGCTCGCCCGCCGCCAGGCTCAGCCGGCGCGGCGACACGCCGGCAAAGCGGCCATCGACGAACACCAGCGCGTCGGCATCGGGCAGGCGCAGGTTGGCGCTGGCCGCGCGCGCAGGGTCGCCCGCGCCCGCGCCCTCGTGCCGCGGCGCGCCGGGCAGCGGCGCGGCCGGCCGCGTGCCGCTGCCGGCCGTGCGGGACATCAAGACCTGCGGCGAGTCGTCGTAGCGCATCCCATCGACCGGCGTG
>JANMHY010000775.1:0-5663 GCA_031375525.1 Burkholderiales bacterium | reverse complement strand
GCCTCGTTCTTGTCGAGACCGAATTCGTACGGGTGCGTCCGGCTCATGGCGTCTCCAGTGTTCAGCGCAGCCTGCCGCTCGTCTCCAAGCAGACAGCTTTGCTTCGAAGCGACGCGAGCGCCCGGTGCCGTGCCGGGGTGTGCTGCAACTCAGGGTAGGTCGTTTGCGGCGCCGACTCTGTGCGCTGGCGCACGCTGGCGCCTCATCTGCGTTTGCCGCTCGAACGCCGTTTGATTTGCCACCTGCGGCCCAGCGCCAGCAGATCGTCGATGGCCGGCACGCCCGCCAGACCGATCAAGGTTGGTGATGACGGCGTTTTGCAGCCCCATGATGAAGCACAGCAGCATCACCGTAGCCCGCACGAACAAGCCGCGCACTTCAGCCAGGCGGGCGCTGAGCACGCGTCGGTATGGCCTGCCCGGCAGGACTCGAACCTGCGACCCCCAGCTTAGAAGGCTGGTGCTCTATCCAGTTGAGCTACGGGCAGTCGATGCGGGCAGCGCAAGAAGACGCTCGGGATGACACGTTTTCGAACGTGCGACCCTCGGTCCCCAACCTGCCCAACAGCGGACGAGTGTAGCGATCAGCCCGATCTCACTCGCGCTCGCTCGATCGCTTCGGCAATCAGGCGTTTCGCTTCCTCGGCGTCGCCCCAGCCGTCGAAGGTGACCCACTTGCCGGGTTCGAGATCCTTGTAGTGGGTGAAGAAGTGCTCGATCTGGCGCCACGTGATCTCCGGCAGATCGGTGTAGTTGGCGACGTGGCCGTAGCGCTGCGTCAACTTCGGCACGGGCACGGCAATCACCTTCTCGTCGGCGCCGGCCTCGTCGGTCATCTTCAGCACGCCGATCGGGCGAACGGCGATGGCCGAGCCCGGCAAGAGCGGGCGCGTGTTGGCGACCAGCACGTCGCACGGGTCGCCGTCGCCGGAGAGCGTGTGCGGAATGAATCCGTAGTTGCCGGGGTAGCGCATCGGCGTGTAGAGAAAGCGATCGACGATGAGCATGCCCGCCGCTTTGTCGAGCTCGTACTTGATCGGCTCGCCACCGATCGGCACCTCGATGACGACGTTGACTTCGTTCGGTGGGTCGCTGCCGATCGCTAGCTTGTCGAGGTTCATGCTCAAAGCCGCTCGAACACCGCCGCGATGCCCTGCCCGCCGCCGATGCACATCGTCACCAGCGCATAGCGGCCGCCCGTGCGGTGCAGCTCGTAGATCGCCTTGGTGGCGAGGAAGGCGCCGGAGCAGCCGATCGGGTGGCCGAGTGCGATCGCGCCGCCGTTCGGGTTGACTTTCTTCAGATCGAACTCGAGGCCGCGCGACACGGCAATCGCCTGCGCCGCGAAGGCTTCGTTGCTCTCGATCACGTCCATCTGGTCGAGCGTGAAACCGCCCTTCTTCAGCGCCAGCTTCGTCGCCGGGATCGGGCCCTCGCCCATGATCTCGTTGGGCACGCCGGCCACCGCATACGAGGCCAGCCGCGCCATCGGCTTGTGCCCGGCCGCGGCGGCCACCGTCGCATCGGCCAGCACGAAGAACGCCGCGCCGTCGTTGATGCCGGAAGCGTTGCCGGCCGTCACCGAGCCGTCTTTCTTGAACGCGGGCTTCATCTTGGCCAGCGTTTCCATCGTCGTGTTCGGTTTCACATGCTCGTCGGTGTCGAAGGTGACCTCGCCCTTCTTCGTCTGCTTGACGATCGCAACGATCTGCGATTTGAAGCGCCCGTCGGAGATCGCCGCTGCGGCGCGCCGGTGCGACTCGACCGCGAGCGCGACATGCTGCTCGCGCGTGATGCCCCACTTGGTGACCAGGTTCTCGGCCGTGATGCCCATGTGGCCGACGCCGAACGGGTCGGTCAGCGTGGCCACCATCATGTCGATCAGCTTGGTGTCGCCCATGCGCGCGCCGCTGCGCATCGCGGCGGACAGGTAGCCGCCGCGGCTCATCACCTCGACGCCACCGCCGACGCCGTAGTCGCAATCGCCGAGCAGGATGTTCTGCGCCGTCGTCACGATGCCTTGCAGCCCCGACGAGCACAGACGGTTGACCGACATCGCCACCGACTCCATCGGCAGCCCGGCCTGGATCGCGGCCACGCGCGCGACGTACGGGAAGCGGCTGTCGGTCGGGATCGTGTTGCCCACCGTCACGTAGTTGATCGACTTCGGATCCACGCCCGAACGCTTGACGGCTTCCTTCATCACCGTGCCGGCGAGCTCGGCCGGCTCGATGTCGGCGAGCGCGCCGCCGAAGGTGCCGATCGCCGAACGGGCTGCGCCCAACACCACCACATCACGTTTGCTCATGACTCTTCTCCTTCAATTTAGTCAGCGCGGACCTTGACGTAGCGCCCCGGCGCCGGCTCGATCGGTTTGTGCCTGGTGTTGCCCAGGCGTTTCGGCGCGGCCACCGCCTTGCCGGCATGTAGTTTCAGCCACTTCATCCAATGCGTCCACCAACTGCCCGGCACTTCCTTGGCCGCGGCCAACCAGACCTCGGCATCGTCGCCCGGCTTGCCGCCGACCCAGTAGCTGCGCTTGTTCTTCGAGGCCGGGTTGATGACGCCGGCGATGTGGCCGCTGGCGCCGAGCACGAACTGCGTCGGCCCGCCCAGTAGTTGTGTCGATCGGTACGCGGCGCGCCACGGCACGATGTGATCCTCCTGCGTGGCCAGCACGTAGCTCGGCATGTCGACGCGGCCGAGATCGACGCTCGTCTCGCACACCGTCAGCCGGTTCGGCACGCACAGGTTGTTCTCGAGGTAGGTGTTGCGCAGGTACCAGGCGTACATGGGCCCGGGCAGGTTGGTGCTGTCGGCGTTCCAGTACAGCAGGTCGAAGGCGGCAGGCGCCTGGCCCTTCAAGTAGTTGTTGACGACATTGGGCCAGATCAGATCGTTGGCGCGCAAGGTCTGGAAGACGTTGCCGAGCTCCTTGCCGGCATACAGGCCGCCGTTGCCGATCGTCTGCTCTCTCTGCGCCACGCCTTGCTCATCGATGAAGATGCCGAGGTCGCCCGGCTCGCTGAAGTCGAGCATCGTCGTCAGCAAGGTCACGCTGGCCACGGTCTTGTCGCCACGCGCGCGCAGCACGGCCAGAGCCGAACTCAGGATCGTGCCGCCGACGCACCAGCCGACGGCGTTGACTTTGTCCGCGCCGCTGATCGCCAGCGCCACTTGGGTCGCCTTGATCGCGCCGGATTCGACGTAGTCGTCCCAGGTGACGTGGCCCATCTCGGCATCGGCGTTGCGCCACGACACGAGGAACACCGTCTGGCCATGCTCGGCAGCGAAGCGCACGAACGAGTTCTCGGGCTGCAAGTCGAGGATGTAGAACTTGTTGATGCACGGCGGCACGATCACCAGCGGCCGCGCCGCCACCTTCGCGGTCAAGGGCGCGTACTGGATCAGTTGCAGCAACTCGTTCTCGAACACCACCGCGCCTTGGGAGACAGCGACATTGCGCCCGACCTCGAAGGCGGTTTCGTCGGTGATGGCGATGCGACCGCGCTGCATGTCGCGGTGCAGATTGGCCAAGCCGGCGCGCAGGCTATCGCCGTTGGATTCGATCGCCATCTTCAGCGCCTGCGGGTTGGTGGCGGGGAAGTTGGCCGGGCTCATCGCATCGATGAACTGGCGCGAGTAGAAGCGCAACTTGTGTTTTTCCTTGGCGTCGAGCGCGGCGCCCTCGACCATGTCGCCGAGCAACTGCGCATTGAGCAGGTAGGTTTCCTTGATCACCCGAAACCATGGATTGGCGCGCCACTCTTCAGCGCTGAAGCGGCGGTCGCCGCGCTCGGGCGTGGCCACCGGCTCGCCGCCTTGGCCGGCCGCCAGCAGGCCCATCCAAAGCGACGTCTGCTGCTGCCAGTAGTGGGCATGTGCCTTCGCCTGGTCCGCGCCCGCCGTGCCGGCCAAGGCTTGCATCAGGCTCTGGCCGGATCTGAAAAAGCCTTGGACGAACTCGTCGGGCAGGTTGAACGGCGAGGCCACGCTGCTTACTTTGACTTGGCCATCGCCTTGATGTTCTGCACGCCGTCGCTCGCGCTCTGCGTGATTCGCGCCACCGCTTCGGACTGCGCTTGCCGTGCCATCTCAGCCAGCTCCTTCATGCCGGCCAGCGTCTTCTCGAAGCCCTTGCGCACCAGCTCGGCCTGCTTGGTCGGGTCCGTCATGCCGCCGACGCCGTTCTTGGCGGCGTTCTGCATGTCTTGCATGGCCTCGGTCATCATCTCGGTCTGCCGCTTGGCCAGCGCCTGCATCGATTCGAAGGCCGCCTTGTTGGCCTCGACCAGCGACTCGATGCCCTTGCGCTGCGCCTGCACGATCGCGGTCATGTCGATGTCGGGCATCTTGAATTGCTCCATCATCTTCGTCACGTCGCCGAACGGGTTGGTTGGATTGGCCATGGTCTTTCTCCGGTGGGTTGTCGTTGGGGAATGTCGTCAGTGGGTCCGCGGCCGGCATTGCCCTGGCGCGCTCAATGCCCTGAGGCCCCCGCAGCTCCGATGCCGGTCTCCGACCGCACCTGCTGGGCCAGGAACCCAGCGCGGTCTTGTGCGGCTCTCGGGCTCCTGTCGAGAATCGAGAACAGCCAGATGCCGACGAAGGCGAGCGTCATCGAGAACAGCGCCGGTGACTGGTACGGAAACAGCGCCGAGCCCTTCGGGTTGCCCAAGGTCACTTCCCAAACCGCCGGCGATACCAGCGTCAGCAACACCGACGACACCAGGCCCAGGAAGCCGCCGATCACCGCGCCGCGGGTGGTGCAGTCCTTCCACAGCACCGACATGATCAGCACCGGGAAGTTGGCCGACGCCGCGATGGCGAAAGCCAACGAGACCATGAACGCGATGTTCTGCTTCTCGAAGGCGATGCCCAACATCACCGCGATGACGCCGAGCGCAACGGTGGTCAGCCGCGACACCTTCAGCTCCGAAGCGCTGTCGGCCTTGCCTTTCTTGATGACCACGCCGTAGAGGTCGTGCGACACCGCCGCCGCGCCCGACAGCGTCAGGCCCGCCACCACCGCGAGGATGGTCGCGAACGCAACCGCCGAGATGAAGCCGAGGAAGACGTTGCCGCCGACCGCGTTGGCCAGGTGGATCGCCGCCATGTTGCCGCCGCCCAGCAATCCGCCCTTGGCGTCGAGGAACTGCGGGTTGGTCAGCACGAAGCTGATCGCGCCGAAGCCGATGACGAAAGTCAGCAGGTAGAAATAGCCGATCCAGACCGTGGCCCACCCCACCGACTTGCGCGCTTCCTTGGCGTTGGGCACGGTAAAGAAGCGCATCAGGATGTGCGGCAGCCCGGCGGTGCCGAACATCAGCGCCATGCCGAAGCTGATCGCGGAGATCGGGTCCTTGATGAAGCCGCCCGGGCCCATGATCGAGAAGCCCTGCGTGGCGGCTTCGGCCGGTGGCTTGCCTGCGGCGGCGGCGATGCCGGTCTTGACCTCGACCGCCTTGGCGAACATTGCCTCCGGGCTGAAGCCGAAGTTCCACAGCACCATGAGGGCCATGAACGACGCGCCGCCGAGCAGCAGGACGGCCTTGATGATCTGCACCCAGGTGGTTGCCGTCATGCCGCCGAACAGCACGTAGACCATCATCAGGCCGCCGACGATCACCACGGCGATCCAGTACTCCAGGCCGAAGAGGAGCT
>JANMHY010000632.1:0-2022 GCA_031375525.1 Burkholderiales bacterium | reverse complement strand
GGGCAGTGAACGAAGTGAGCGTGGGGGCTCATTGATTTGTCTCCGTCTTGTCGGCGGTGCCCACTCGCTGCATCCAGTTGTAGAGGATGAAACACAGCAGCAGGATGATCAAAAAGTAGATCAGCGAGAACGCCGCCGCCGGGCCCAGGTCGAACTGGCCGACCGCCTTCTGCGTCAGGTACTGGCTGAGGAAGGTGGTGGCATTGCCCGGCCCGCCCCCGGTGAGCACGAAGGGCTCGGTGTAGATCATGAAGCTGTCCATGAAACGCAGCAGCACCGCGATCATCAGCACGCCGCGCAGCTTGGGCAGCTGGATGTAGCGGAACACGGCGAGCTTGGAGGCGCCGTCGATGCTCGCGGCCTGGTAGTAGGCGTCGGGGATCGCGCGCAGGCCGGCAAAACACAGCAATGCGACCAGCGGCGTCCAGTGCCACACGTCCATCAGCAGCACCGTCAGCCAGGCGTGTGTGGCGTTGCCGGTGTAGCTGTAGTCGATGCCCAGTCTGGACAGCGTCGCGCCCATCAGCCCGATGTCGGTGCGGCCGTAGATCTGCCAGATGGTGCCGACGACGTTCCACGGGATCAGCAGCGAAATGGCCACCAGCACCAGCACGGCCGACGACTTCCAGCCCTTGGCCGGCATCGCCAGCGCGAGCGCGATGCCGAGCGGAATCTCGACCAGCAGCACCGAGAACGAGAACACGATCTGGCGCCCCAGCGCGCCGATCAGGTCGTCATCGCGCATCACCGCCTTGAACCATTCGGTGCCGACGAAGACGCGGCGCTCGGGGCTGATGATGTCTTGCACCGAATAGTTCAAGTCCGTCATGCGCGACGACGATCTGCAAGGCGCCCTCGGCCGGCAGATCGTGTTCTCGCTCGCGGTGCTGATCGTCGAGATCCCGCTCGGCATCCTGCTTGCGCTGTCGATGCCCGCCACGGGTTGGAAAGCGTCGGCCGTGCTGGTCATCGTTGCCATCTCGCTGCTGATCCCGTGGAACGTCGTCGGCACCATCTGGCAAATCTATGGCCGCACCGACATCGGCCTGATGGGCGCCGCGTTCGCCAAGCTCGGCTTCGACTACAGCTACACCGGCAACGCCACGCACGCGTGGTTGACGGTGCTGCTGATGGACGTCTGGCACTGGACGCCGCTGGTGGCGCTGCTGTGCTACGCCGGCCTGCGCGCGATTCCGGATGCGTATTACCAGGCCGCCAGCATCGATGGCGCGTCCAAGTTCGCCGTCTTCCGCTACATCCAGCTGCCCAAGCTGCGCGGCGTGCTGATGATCGCCGTGCTGCTGCGCTTCATGGACAGCTTCATGATCTACACGGAGCCCTTCGTGCTCACGGGAGGCGGGCCCGGCAACGCGACCACCTTCCTGTCGCAGTACCTGACGCAGAAGGCGGTCGGCCAGTTCGACCTCGGCCCCGCAGCGGCCTTCTCGCTGATCTACTTCCTGATCATCCTGCTGCTGTGCTTCATCCTCTACAACTGGATGCAGCGCGTCGGCACGGCGGACAAGGAGCAAGGCCATGCGTAGCCGTTTCCAGAAGCGCACCTTCTTCCTCAACGCCTACCTCGTCTTTGCCATCCTGCCGGTCTATTGGATGGTCAACATGTCGTTCAAGACGAACGAAGAGATCCTCTCGACCTTCAGCCTGTGGCCGCGCGATGCCACGCTGGCGCACTACAAGACCATCTTCACCGATGTGTCCTGGTACTCGGGCTACATCAACTCGCTGATCTACGTCGCCATCAACACGGTGATCTCGCTGGTCGTCGCACTGCCGGCCGCGTATGCGTTTTCGCGCTACCGCTTTCTTGGCGACAAGCATGTTTTCTTCTGGCTGCTGACCAACCGCATGACGCCGCCGGCCGTGTTCCTGCTGCCCTTCTTCCAGCTCTACACCACGCTCGGGCTGATGGACACGCACATCGCGGTGGCGATGGCGCACCTGCTGTTCAACGTGCCGCTGGCGGTGTGGATTCTCGAAGGGTTCATGAGCGGCGTGCCGCGC
>JANMHY010000609.1:0-2641 GCA_031375525.1 Burkholderiales bacterium | reverse complement strand
CGGCCGGGCTTGAACGGCCCGCGGTCGTTGATGCGCACGATGACCTCGCGGCCGTTGGCCGGGTTGCGCACGCGCGCGTAGCTCGGCAGCGGCATCGTCTTGTGCGCGGCCGTCAGGGCGTGCATGTCATAGACCTCGCCGCTGGCGGTGCGCCGGCCGTGGAAGGGTTTGCCGTACCAGGAGGCGACTCCCGTCTGCATGATCGGCACGTCGGCGCGCTCGGGCGAATAGCGCTCGCCGATCAAGTCGTAGGGCGCGTTCGGCGCGCCTCGAGCGATGCGTTCGACGCGCGGCACGGCATTGGCCGGCGCTGCGGGCCGCGCCGGTGCGGCAACGGGCGCAGGCGAGGGCGCCACCACCGCGGTGCCGTCGCCAGTGGGCGCGCGCAATGCGCCGCAGCCCGCGAGCAGCAGCGCGGTGGCGAGCACGGCGGTGAACCTGGCATGACGCAACAGTGACATGCGCCAACGGTAGCCATGACGGCCCGATCGGCATGCGCGAAAGTGCGCACATCGCGCGCCGCGTTGTTTCCAGTTGCACAGTGCTCAGGTCGTGGCGCGACGCCGCAGCGGCAATGTGACCAGCCCGCTCGCAAGCGCCGTGCCGACGAGGATGACGGCGCAGCCCGCAGCCATCGACAGCGTGATCTCTTCACGCAGCCAGAGCGCGCCCCAGAGCACGGCGAACACCGGGATCAGGTAAGTGACGGTGATGGCGCGCGCGGCGCCGACGTGGGCGATCAGGCGGAAGTACAGCAGGTAGGCGACGGCAGTGCACAAGACCGCGAGCACGACGACGCTGGCCCACGCGGTGGCGCTGGGCAGGCTGCGCGGCAGGTGCCCCAGCGCCGGCAGCAGCAAGACGACAGACGCCGCGGCCTGGCTGCCCGCGGCCACGGCCAGTGGCGGCACACCGGCCAGGCGCTGCTTGGTGTAGTTGGCGGCGAAGCCGTAGCACAGCGTGGCCAGCAGGCAGGCGCCGATGGCCAGGCCCGCGCTGACGCCATGCTCGCCGGGCTTGAAGCTGGCCTTGTCCCAGGCCAGGAAGACGACGCCGACAAAACCGATCAACAGCCCGAGCACGCGCGACGCCGAGAGCTTGTCGCTCAACCACAGCCACGCGACGAGCGCACCCCACAGCGGCGCGGTGGCGTTGAAGATCGACGACAGGCCGGCGTTGATCGCCAGCGCAGCGATGCCGAACAGCACGAAGGGCAGCGCCGAGTTGAACAGGCCGACGACGGCGATCGCTTTCCAGTGCGTGCGCAACGCGCCGATGTGGCCGTGCCACAGCACCAGCGGCAGCAGGCACAGCGTGGCGCCGGCCACGCGCAGCGCGGTCAACGCCAGCGGCCCGAACTCGACGACGCCGATGCGCATGAACAGGAACGAAGCGCCCCAGATCGCAGCCAGCGCGACCAGCTCGGCAATGTCGGTTGTTTTCATGTCAACAACACGCCTTCGTGTTGCAGCAGCTTCTCTTTACGCGGCAAGCCGCCGGCATACCCGGTGAGCGAACCGTTCGCGCCGATCACTCGATGACACGGCACGAGGATCGACACCGGGTTGCGGCCGACCGCCGTGCCCACCGCGCGTGGCGCGGTTCCATGGCTATCGCGCGGTACCGCACCTTGGCCCACTTGCGCCGCGATCTCGCCGTAGGTGCGGGTGCGGCCGAGCGGGATGCCTAGCAGCGCCTGCCACACCGCGCGTTGGAACAGCGTGCCGTGCAGATCCAGCGTCACGTCGCGTGGCGACGGGTTGCGCATCGACCAATAGGCGTCGAGCCAGCGCTGCATTGCAACGATGTGCGGGTTCTTCGCATCGACCGGCGCGTCGAGGTCGCCCGGGTGATGCTGTTGTGCGTCGAACCACAAACCCGCAATGCCTTTGGCCGTGGCCAGTGCGGTCAGCGGGCCGACGGGTGAGTCGATGATCGCTTGTGCCACCAGCGGCACGCCGTCGAACGCAGTCTTGATACTCATGTTCCAGTCTCCAGGGATTGCCACAGCCGCATCACGGCATACGAGCGCCACGGCCGCCAGGATTGGCTTTGCGCCGCCACCGCTTTGGCGTCGCGCGTGCCGAGCGCATTCAGCACACCGATGTCGGTGGCGGGAAACGCGTCGGGCCAGGCCAGCGCGCGCATCGAGATCAACTGCACCGTCCACTCTCCTATGCCGGGCAGGGCGCGCAGTGCGTCCTGGGTGGCCTGCAGCGGCGCGCCGCGGTGCAAGGCAATGCGGCCAGCGTGCACTTCGCGGGCCAGCGCTTGCAGCGCGCCGACGCGCTGGCGCACGATGCCGAGTGTGCCGATCGCTTCGGCGCTGGCGTCGGCGAGCGTTGCCGCATCGGGGAAGCAGCGCGTCAGCTCGGCATGCGGCGTTTCGATCGGCGTGCCGAAGCGCTCGACCAGCCTCGACACCAACGTCCGCGCCGCGGCCACTGTGACCTGCTGGCCGAGGATCACGCGCACGGCGGACTCGAACCCATCCATGCCGTTGGGCACACGAAGGCCGGGCACAACCGGGCCCGGCACGCCCGCGAGCGCGCCGTCGATCAGCGACGGATCGGCATCGAGATCGAGCCCCTGGCGCACGCGTTCGAGCACCGTGCCGAGCGCAGGCAGCAGCGACGCCGAG
>JANMHY010000584.1:0-2943 GCA_031375525.1 Burkholderiales bacterium | reverse complement strand
GGCCGGTCAGCATGTCAGTTCACACCTTGCACGCCGGAGCCCAGGAAGGCAGCCTGGCTTGCTCGCGGGACGAGTTCCAGGTCCTCGAGCAGGTTGGCCGCGCTGTGGACCATCATCGAAAGCGCAAACACCGGCATGATCATGTACAGCGCCCACACCGGCCAGTTGAGCGTCTGCGTGCGCTCGGTGTAGATGAAGTTGAAGGTCTGGGCAGCCAGCGCGCGCGCGTCGAAGCCGGCGCGCGCCATGCCCACGGGATCCAGCCAGAGCACGCACAGCCACAGCAGAGTCATGCCGAACAGCAGCACGATGGCGGTGGCCATCACCTTGGCGATGCGCACGCCACGCGCCGAGAAGCGCTCGGTCAGCATCGTGACCGCAAAGTCCAGACGCAGGCGGGTCATGGCCGAGGCGCCAATGAAGCTCAGGAACACGACGGAATAAATCGCCGACTCATCGACCCAGTACAGCGAGACGCCGCTGTAGCGGGTGACCACATTCAGCAGGATCAGGCCGGTAAGCAGGAACATGAATCCGGCGACCGCGAAACGCTCGGCCGCCAGCAGCCTGGCCGAGAGCCACATGACAAGCCGCCAGGGTGCTGCGGGGGACTGCATGGCCGTGGCCTGTTCCTTCATCGATGACCCCGATCCGCTGGTCGCGAAACGACAAGACTGTGCATTTGCGTTAGCAGGCTGTTGAATTTCTCCCCATTGAGCCGACGGATGCATCCGATGCGAGCTGATCCTGGAGGTTGCGGTGGCGCTGCCGCGGTTGCGCGAGCCTGCGCTGCGGCCACACGATCGACTGCGCGGCGCTGGAGCGGGGTTTTGGAAGCCTCATCACGTCGCTCCTTGCGGCGCTGCGCTCAGCATTCGAGCCATTCGCACGATGTTGCTCGCGGTCATGGTGAGTTTGAAGTGCTGATCGACACGTCGCAGGCCTCGGTATACCGTCTGCCGGATGCGGCCGATCGTCTTGCCCCAGCCGAAGTGCTCCTCGATGCGCTTTCTGATCGTCTGGCTGACGGCGTAGCCGCTATGGCGCGTGGTTCGTGCGTCGATCGCACTGCCACCGATGCGCGTGTCGTTGGCCGCCACGTGCGGCGTCACACGGCGCTGTCGGCACGCGTCGATGAAGTCGCGCGTGTCGTAGGCCTTGTCCGCGGCAATCGTCTTGGGATGCTTGCCCGGCAGCGTATCGAGCATCGCCAGCGCAGCAGCGCGCTCGCCCATGCCGTCGGCGTGCGTGACGACCGCGCCAACCACCAGCCCCGAGCGGTTCTCCATCAGCACGTGGCCCTGGAAGGCCATGACCGCGGCAGTGTTGTGGCTCTTCCTGAACAGCCGCGCGTCGGGGTCGGTGGTGCTGGCGTGGGTGTCGTTGCTGCGCGGCTTGCCCTTCCAGTTGGCCTGGGCGTTGCGCCCGCCACCACTGCCCCCATTGGCGTCATCACTGCGCCCGTCCTTGCGCACGAAGCTCTTGTGGCTGGCCCAGGCCTGGATCAAGGTGCCATCGACCGAGAAGTGATCCTTGCTCAGCAGGGCTTGCTTGTCGGCCAGCGTCATCACCTCGGTGAAGAAGCTCTCGACCACGGCGTGTTCGAGCAGGCGGTCGCGGTTCTTGCTGAAGCTGGAGTGGTCCCAGACCTCGTCGTCGATGGCCAAGCCGATGAACCAGCGGTACAGCAGGTTGTAGCGCACCTGCTCCATCAACTGGCGCTCGCTGCGCACCGAGAAGAAGACTTGGATGAGCATCGCGCGCAGCAGCTTTTCCGGCGCAATGGACGCTCGGCCGCTGTCGGCGTAGATGAGGTTGAACAGTCCATTGAGTCGGCCCAGCGCTTCGTTGACCAGCAGCCGGATCGGGCGCAGCGGGTGATCCGCAGGCACGAAGTCCTCGAGCTTGGCCACCGTGAACAGACCTTCTTGCATCCCGTCCGATCCGCGCATCGCTTCGTCTCCGTGTCGAGCCTCTACACGGTATCCACAACGAACCCCGCGCAAACGACGTTTACGCGGGGGAGAAATTCAACAGCCTGCTAGTACTGGGCAGCGGTGCTTGGCAAGATTCCGCAAGTAGCTTATATTTTATACAATCTACATGTCAAGCCCGAATTTCGCTGTCGCGCACCCACACTCCCCTTCGCCCATGAAGCCCCGTCTCGGCCACCGCACCCTGTCAGCCGCCATCGTCGAGCAACTGCGGCGCGACATCCTGGACGGCACCTACGCGGCCGGCGATCAGTTGCGGCAGGACGCGCTGGCGGCCAGCTTCGAGGTCAGCCGCATTCCGGTGCGCGAGGCCCTCTTTCAGTTGGAAGCCGAGGGCTTGGTGCTGATCGAGCCGCACAAAGGGGCCATCGTCTCGGCGTTTTCACTCGAAGAGATCGACGACGTTTTCGATTTGCGCGTCCTGCTCGAGCCGCGCATGCTGGCGCAGTCGGCGCCGCTGCTCACGCCGCAAGACTATGCCGAAGTCTCGACCCTGGACGCGGAGTTCAAGGCCGCCATTGCCGCGCAGGACGTCGCGCAATGGGGGCAACTGAACGCGCGCTACCACCTGGCGCTGTACCGCCACGCGCGCCAGCCGCGCACGCTGGCCATCGTCACCTCGCTGCTGCAAACCAGCGACCGCTTCACGCGACTGCAGATGAACCGCGCCCCGGCGCTGAGCCGGGCCGAGAGCGAACACCGCAAGTTGCTGCGCCTGTGCCAGGAAGGCAAGGTGGCGCAGGCGTGTGACTACCTCGCGGCCCACATCGAGAAGGTGCGCCACGACTTGCACGCACTGCTCGAGCGCGGCGCACGTTCCAAAACCAGGATCGCCTCATGACCATGACTCTCCAGGGCCGTATCGCCATCGTCACCGGGGCCGCATCCGGCATGGGCGCCACCACCGCGCGGCTGCTCACCGAGGCCGGGGCGACCGTGCTCGGCGCCG
>JANMHY010000577.1:0-1623 GCA_031375525.1 Burkholderiales bacterium | reverse complement strand
TGCGGAAGACTTCGGCGACGAGGATCGGCGCCAGGCCCATCGACGGTTCGTCGAGCAGCACGACCTCGGGGTTCAGCATGATCGCGCGCGCCATCGCGAGCATCTGCTGCTCGCCGCCCGACAGCGTGCCGGCGAGCTGGGTGCGGCGCTCCTTCAGGCGCGGGAACAACTCCAGCGCGCGCTCGAGGTCGCCCTTGACGTCGCCCTTGGGCCGGCTGCCGGTCAGGCGCGGGAAGGCGCCCAGCGTCAGGTTGTCGGTGACGCTCATGGTGGCGAACACGCGGCGGCCCTCGGGCGAATGCGCCAGGCCCAGCTTGGCGATGTGGTACGACTCCATGCCCTCGATGCGCTTGCCGTTGAGCGTGATCTCGCCCGCCGTGGGCGCGATCATGCCGCTGACGGCACGCATGGTCGTCGTCTTGCCGGCGCCATTCGAGCCGATCAGCGTCACGACCTTGCCCTTGGGCACCTCGATCGAGATGCCGTGCAGGACCTGCACCTTGCCGTAGCCGGCAAACAGGGTGCTGATGGTCAACATTTTGGTGTCCGTGCTCATGCTGCAGTCCCACCCAGGTAGGCTTCGATCACCTTCTCGTCGGCCTGCACCGCGGCCGGCGCGCCTTCGGCGATCTTCTGTCCGAAGTCGAGCACCGAGACGGTGTCGCACATGCTCATCACCACGTCCATGTGGTGCTCGATCAGGATCACCGTGATGCCGTGGTCGCGGATCTTGCGGATGAAGCTGATCAGCTCCTTGATGTCGGGCGCGGTGAGGCCCGCGGCGGGCTCGTCGAGCAGCAGCAACTGCGGGTCGAGCGCGAGGGCACGGGCGATCTCGAGCAGACGCTGTTTGCCGTAGGGCAGGTTGCGTGCCTCCTCGAAAGCCAGATCGGCAAGCCCCACGAACTGCAGCAGACCCATCGCGCGATCGGTAGCGCCCGCGGCCTCGCGCAGATAGCGCGGCGTGTGAAGTGAAACATCGAGCAGATTGCTGTCAAAGGTGTGGTGCAGGCCGACCTGCACGTTCTGCAGGGCCGTCATCTCGCCGAACAACTGCACGTTCTGGAAAGTGCGCGCGATGCCTGACAACGCGATGTCGGACGAAGTGCGCCCGACCACCGACTTGCCTGCAAACGAGACTGCACCGGCGGTCGGTTGGTAGATGCCGGTCAGCACGTTCATCATCGTGCTCTTGCCCGACCCGTTCGGCCCGATCAGGCCGTGGATCGTGCCGCGCTTGATGCTGAGGTCGACGTTGTTCAGCGCCTTCAGGCCGCCGAACTGCATCAGCACGCCGCTGGCATGGAGGATTTCGCCGCCGCTGTCTGCCTTTGCCGCGGTCGAGACCGCATCGCCACCTTTCAGGCCCGCTCCGGCGATCTGCGCATCGGGCGTCGGCCGCTTGATGTTCAGCGCGTTGCGCACGAAGCCGACGATGCCGTCCTGCAGGTAGTAGACGACGAACAGCATGATCACGCCGAAGATCGAGAGCCGCCAGTCGGTCATCGTCTTGAGCCAGAACGAGAGCGCCGCCAGCGCGATGCTGCCGATGACCGGAATCGCCATTTGTTTCGCAGTGAGCCGGCCGCGCTGGATGCCGATCACGGCGGTCAGCGCCACCAA
>JANMHY010000552.1:0-2400 GCA_031375525.1 Burkholderiales bacterium | reverse complement strand
CGCGTGCCGTTGATGCCGACCAGCCAGTCGGCTTCCGAGCGGCTGCGCGCCGCGTCGGCCAAGCCGAGCATCTGCTTGTCGGCGCGCAGTTGATCGAAGCCGTCGCGGATCGCCTGCGGCGTCATGCTCTGCAGCCACAGGCGCTGGATCGGTTTGTCGAGCTTGGTCTTGGCGTTGTCCGCGTACTGCACGATCAGCCGAAAGATCAGCTCGCCTTCGCGCCCGGCGTCGCAGGCGTTGATCAAGCGACTCACGTCCTTCCTCTTGACGAGCTTGACGACAGCATTCAGCCGAGTCTTGCCGCGCTCGATCGGCGCCAGGTCGAAGTGCGGCGGCACGACGGGCAAATGCGCGAAGCTCCACTTGCCGCGCTTCACGTCGTACTCCTCCGGCGCCTGGATCTCCACCAGATGGCCGACCGCCGAGGTGACGACATAGCGCTCGTTCTCGAAGTGGTCGGCATGCTTGTCGAACTTGCCGGCCGTGGGCGTCAGCGCGCGCACGATGTCCTGCGCCACGCTGGGCTTCTCGGCAATGATGAGAGTTTTTTCGGTCATATCTACAATCCGCTCCTTCGCGCGTACGCACGCACACACGCGCGCGCCCACATGAATTCAATGTACCGAATGAACAACGGCAAGCAAGCAGCAACCAAACGAAACGGTAAATCGAGCAACGGCGCCGGCAAACGCATCCAGGTCCGTCGCTCCGGCGTCCATGGCAAGGGCGTCTATGCGCTGCTGCCGCTGGCCAAGGGCGAGACGGTCATCGAGTACGTCGGCGAGCGCATCACGTGGCCGCAGGCGCTCAAGCGCCACCCGAGCAACCCGGACGATCCGAACCACACCTTCTTCTTCCACCTCGACGACAAAAACGTCATCGACGCCGGCGTCGGCGGCAATGCGGCGCGCTGGATCAACCACGCCTGCAAGCCGAACTGCGAGGCCGACGAGACCGACGGCCGCGTCTTCATCAAGGCCCTGCGCAACATCGCACCCGGCGAAGAGCTGTTCTACGACTACGGCCTGTCGATCGACGACCGCTACACGGCCAAGCTGAAGGCGGAGTACGCTTGCCGCTGCGGCGCCCGCAAATGTCGCGGCACGATGCTGGCCCCCAAGCGCTGAGAACGCCGCACGCCTTGTCAACGTGATTGCCATGCCCCCGGATGCTCTGGCCCCGTCGCACCTGCACTGGCAGGCCGATGCGCTGTGGCAGCAGCTCGAGCCTTACCTGCCGGGGCTGTCGGTCGAGGTGCTGGCGCACGCCGACTCGACCAACAGCCTCTTGCTCGAACGCGCGCGGCTGGGCGGCGGACGGCACGATGCGCCGGTGTCCACACCCGGCGAGCTCGATGCGAGCCGCCACGCCGGCAGAGACAGCCGTGACGGTGGCGCCGGCCCTTCGAGTGGACCCTATGGCCGCCGCACCGGCGACACGCAACCCTGCCTGCTCGTGGCCGAACATCAAACGATCGGCCGCGGCCGCCAAGGCCGCGTCTGGCACTCGGCAGCCGGGGCCTCGCTGACCTTCTCGATCAGCCTGCCGCTGGCGCCGCGCGACTGGTGCGGCCTGTCGCTGGCGATCGGCGTGGCCCTGGCCGATGCGCTCGATCCGCCCGAGCCCGGCCGCGCCGCGCCGCGCATCGCGCTCAAGTGGCCGAACGACCTGTGGCTGTTCGAAGGCCCGGGCCGCGGCCGCAAGTTGGGCGGCGTGCTGATCGAGACCGTCGCCGTCGGCGCGCGCCGCATGGCCGTCATCGGCGTCGGCCTGAACGTGCAGGCGCTGCCGCAGCGGCGCGCGCAGGGCGACCTGGCTGACTTGACACATGGCTTTGCCAGCCTGCGCGAGATCGACGCGCGGGCCGATGCGCCTTCGGTGCTGCGCCGCGTGGCCTTGCCGCTGGTGCGCGCCATTCTGCAATTCGAGCGCGAGGGCTTCGCCGGCTTTGCGCGCGCCTATGCGCCGCGCGACCTGCTGCGCGGCCAGCCAGTGCGCGTGCTCGGCCCGCGCGGCGACACCGTCGTCGAGGGCGTGGCCGAGGCCATCGCCGCCAACGGCGCTTTGCGCGTGCGTGACGGCGCCGGCGCTGCGCACGACATCTCCAGCGGCGAGGTCAGCGTGCGCCTGCCCGGGGCAGCGCCGGAGCTGCCGGCGGCGTCGTGAGTCACGCCCGCGCGCCGGTGTACCGATGAGGCTGCTGCGCTGGATCGTTGCCTTGGCCTTGCTGGCCAACCTCGGCTACGCGGCCTGGACCACGGGAGCGCTCGGCGTGGTCGGCCTGGCGCCCGCCACCGAGCGCGACCCGGGCCGGCTGCAGCAGCAGGTCCGGCCGACCGCGCTGCGCGTGCTGTAGCCTGCTCTGGCTCGCGCGGGCGGCCGAAGTGGCGCCGGAAGACG
>JANMHY010000543.1:0-3587 GCA_031375525.1 Burkholderiales bacterium | reverse complement strand
CCACATCGAGTAGATGTTGTGGCCGACGCGCTCGGCCACATGCTGCTGCGTCAGCGGAAACGGCACGCCGCCGGCGCCCTGGTCGGCTTGCAGCGCCGCGGCACGCTTGAACAGCAGCACCAGCAGCGTGGCAATGCGCTCTTCGGCGCTGCGCCGGCCCACCGAGAGCAGGGTCTCGTCGACCACCGACTCCTCGTGCGCCGTCAGCCAGGTGACGTTGAAGCCCATCGACGGCTGCTCGCGGTGCATCGCCCACAGCGCATCGCGCTGGAAGACGCAGAACACGGCGTCGGTGAGCGTGACCACGCCGTGCGCGGCGCCGTCGCCCATCTTCTGCTGCACGCCGATGAAGTCGCCGGCGAGCAGGAAGTTGAGGATCTGGCGGCGGCCGTCGGAGAGGGTCTTGAAGCGAAACGCCCAGCCGTGGAGCAGCGTGAACAGCGGCGCATCGACCTGGCCTTCGTGAATCAGCGTCGCGCCGGCTTCGAGCGTTTGCTCGCGCTTCTTCAGCGACTGCACCAGCGCCAGCTCTTCGTCGCTGTGCGCCATGAACAGCGGCAACGGGCGCAGCGGGCAGTCCTGGCAAGCGCGTTCGGGCATGGGTGTCAGCGTTGTCCTACAAACCGTCGGACCCCACACCGACAGCCTCGGAGCCCACTGCTTTCTAACATGGGCTGCAACAAATCAAACAAACACCAACGCTCACCGAGGCCGCCATGCTCAGCACCACCACGACACCTCTTGCCGCTCCTCGCGGGCTGCTCTTTCAAGATACGGACTCCCTGTTGCAGGAACACGCGCTGTCGGCCGGACCATTCCACGCCGCGTGCCGCGACGGCTACCGCTGGCGCGGCCGCGCGCTCGGTTGGGCCGAGCTGATCGACGGCCTGCTGGCGCGCCGCTTCGTGACCACGCTGCTGCTCGTCGGTGTGCCGGCTTTGGCCGTCGCGATCCTGGTCTGACGCGGTGGCTTTGGCCACGCAACCCCAAGCACCGACCACGCTGTCAACCCTGCGCAAGGCGCTGCCGGCGTCGCCGTCGATCCTGACGTCGTGGTTGGAGCCGGCGCGCGGGCTGCTGCAGCCGCCGCTGGACGCGCCGGCCTTGCCCGCCGACGCCCAGGCCCAGCACGGCGCCGCGCTGGCGGCGTCGCACGAGGCGCGCTGCGTCGATGGCGATTTCGGCGCGCCGATCATCATGCGCCTGCGCCGCAACGCACAGGCGCTGCGTGAGGCGGTGCACCTGCTCGAACGCCTGCGCCAGCCGGGCGCGCCGATCACGCCCGCCGCGCAATGGCTCGGCGACAACATCGCGCTGGTCGAAGAGCAACTCGTCGAGGCCACCGAAGCGCTGCCGGCGCGCTACTTCCGCCGCCTGCCGGTGCTGGCCGGCGGCGCGGCCAACGCCAGCCCGCGCGTGCACGACATCGCCTGGGCCTGGCTGCCGCGCGTGCACCACGCCTTCGATGCGCAGTTGCTCGACGCTTTCTTCGACGGCTACCAGGACCAGGTCGAGCCGACCTGGGGCGAGTGGTGGGCGCTGCCTTCGGTGCTGCGCATGGTGCTGATCGAGCAGTTGCGCCGCGTCGGCGAGCGCGTGGCTGCCGACCGCGCGTCGCGCTCGCTGGCCAACTGGGTGGCCAGCGAGACGGGCGAAGCGGACTTGCCGCAGATCGCCGCCGTTCTCGATGCCCTCGTGCGCCGCGGCGCCGAGCGCGTGTTCCTGCTGCAGTTGCACCTGCGCTGGAGCGAGCTCGCCACTGAGGATCCGCGCCGCGTCTGGCTGGCCGCGCACCTGAGCGACCCGGCCGCCACCCGCCACGACCAACAGGCGGCCGAAGCGGCCCACGACGCCGATGTCTCGCAGGCCATGCGCTCGTTGCGCGCCGTGGCCCAGTTCGACTGGCGGGCCTGGATCGGCCAGCGCAGCCGGCTGGCGCAGGTGCTGCGCCAGTTGCCGACCTTCGCCGCCGAAAGCGAAACGACGCAGAACCGCACGCTGCATGCGGTCGAACTCTGGAGCCGGCGCAGCGGTATCGACGAGGTCCGCGTGGCGCGCGCGCTGCTGGCGCAAAAGCAGACCGCGACCGCGGCCACACCGCTGCAGGCCACGCCCGGCCAGTGGCTCGAAGGAGCGGGCCGGCGCACGCTGGCCGAGGCGCTGGGCATCGCTGCGCCGCGCGACGTCGTCACCAGCGACGCCTGGCGGCGCGCGCGCCTGCCGCTGTATTTGACGAGCCTGGCCGCAGCCACCGCCGCCATCGCTGCCTTGACGCTGCACGCCGACGCGCCGCTGTGGTTGTGGCCGCTCGTGCTGCTGCCAGCCTCGGAGATCGCAGTCTCGGCGATCCACCGCCTGATTGCCGAGTGGATCGCACCGAAGGCGTTGCCGCGGCTGGCCTTCGACAGCGGCATCGCGGCACCGCACCGCGTGCTCGTGGCCGTGCCGTGCCTGATCGACGACGACGCCGAGATCGACGCGCTGGCCGCGCGCATCCTGCGTCAACATCTCGCCAGCCACGAAGCCTGGGCACAGTACGCGCTGCTGTCGGACTTTGCCGATGCGCCGTCGCAATCCATGCCCGACGACGCCGCGCTGCTGGCGCATGCCCAGGCCGCGATCGAGGCGTTGAACGCACAGCACGAGCCGCTGCCCGACGGCGCGCCGCGCTTCGTGCTGCTGCACCGGCAGCGCCAGTGGAGCGACAGCGAGTGCTGCTGGATGGGCTGGGAGAGGAAGCGCGGCAAGGTCGAGCAACTCATCGCCTGCTTGTCCAGCGAGCTCGGCGGCGAGCCGGGCAGCGTCTTCATCGCCACGCCGGCGCTGCCGGCCGCGCCGACGCCGTACCTCGTCGTCCTCGACAGCGACACGCTGCTGCCGCCGGGCACGCTGCGCGCGCTGGTCGGCATCGCCGCGCACCCGGCGAACCTGCCGCGCGTCGATGGCCCGTTGCGCCGCGTTGTCGAAGGCTACGGCGTGCTGCAACCGCGCGTCGCGCTGCCGATGCCGCGGCCGGGCACCGCGACCTGGTTCCATGCGCTGTCGGCCGGCCAGCCCGGGCTCGATCCGTACAGCGCCGCCAGCTCCGAGGTTTATCAGGATCTGTTCGAAGAAGGCAGCTTTGCCGGCAAGGGACTGATCCACGTGCAGGCCGCGCAGGCGGTGCTCGCCGGCCGCCTGCCGAGCGAGCAGGTGCTGAGCCACGACCTGCTCGAAGGCGCGCTGCTGCGCTGTGCGGCAGCGAGCGACGTGCCGGTGCTGGAAGGCGCGCCCGTGCACCCGGACGTGGCCTCGTCGCGCCTGCACCGCTGGGTGCGCGGCGACTGGCAGTTGCTGCCTTTCATGGTGAGTCCGAGGCGCTGGGCGATCAGCGGCTTGAACCTGTGGAAGATGATCGACAACGTGCGCCGCTCGCTGGTCGCGCCGGCTGCCGTGCTGTTGCTGCTGGCCAGTGCCGTCACCGGCACGCCGAGGCCCGCGGCGGCGCTGCTGCTGGTGGTCGCTGCACTGGGCATCGGTCCGCTGATCGGCGCGCTGGCCACGCTGGCCGGCGCCGACGACCGCGTGGCGCTGGCGCCGCTGCTGCG
>JANMHY010000527.1:0-4946 GCA_031375525.1 Burkholderiales bacterium | reverse complement strand
ATGAGTTCGAAGTAGTTCCTACCCCAACCCCTCTTTCCAAGGAAATCACCATCATGTTGACCGCTGAACAAGTCATGGCCGCGCAAAAGGCCAACGTCCAAACCCTCTTCGGCCTGACCGGCAAAGCCTTCGAAGGCATCGAGAAGCTCGTCGAGCTGAACATGCAAGTCGCCAAGACCGCATTCGAAGAAGCCAGCAACGCCACCACCGCCGCGCTGTCGGTGAAGGACGCGCAAGAGCTGATGAGCCTGCAAGCCAGCTTCCTGCAGCCGGCCGCCGAGAAGGTTGCTGCCTACAGCCGGCATGTCTATGACATCACGGCCGCGACCAACGCTGATGTCACCAAGGCTGCGGAAAAGCAACTGGCCGACGCCCAGAGCAAGTTCCTGAACTTGGTCGACAGCGCCGCCAAGAACGCCCCGGCCGGCACGGAAAACGCCGTCGCCCTGGTGCGCTCGGCCGTCTCCGCCGCCAACAACGCTTTCGAGAGCGTGCAGAAGGCTGCCAAGCAAGCCGCCGACGTGGCCGACGCCAACATCCAGGCGATGACCAACACGGCAGTCAAGGCTGCTCAGCAAACGACTGGCCGCGGCAAGCGCGCCTGATCGAGTCTTTGAACCGAAGGTGGCCCGTGTCTTGCTAACTACTCTTCAGTAGATCGCACGACGCACCTGAATTGAGCAGGCCGGCAGCAAAAAAGCCGGTCGCACTCTAAAGGTTGTCTCCTCGGTACCTGGTCTGACGGTACCTTCACGGCCCGGTGGCAACACCGGGCCGTTTTTCTTTGTGCTCATGCTCCGGGAGCATTAGCTTCGGACTTTTATGTTCTTCTCGAACATATAGAGCGTCCCTAGAGTCCTGGCATGGACTCCATTGCCATCCTTGCCGGCTTTGCTGTGGGCGCCATCGTCGGCATGACGGGCGTCGGCGGCGGCTCGCTGATGACGCCGTTGTTGATCGGCGTCTTCAAGCTCAACCCGGCCGTGGCTATCGGCACCGATCTGTGGTTTGCCGCGCTGACCAAGACAGGCGGCGCCGTCGCCCACGCCCGGCATGGCCACGTCGATTGGCGCATCACGCGGCTGCTGCTGGTCGGCAGCCTGCCCGCCGCGCTGGCAACGATCGCGCTGATGCATGCCACTGGCATCACCAAGGGCTGGGCTGCCGCGCTGACGTTTTCGCTCGGCATCGCGTTGTTGCTGACCGCCGTCGTGGTGGCTTTCAAGAAGACGTGGCAGGCGGTCGGCCTGAAGCTCGAGCGCTGGTTGCCCGAATCGCGCAAGGCGCCGCTGACCATCGCCAGCGGCGTCGTGCTCGGCGTGCTGGTGACGCTGTCGTCGATCGGCGCCGGCGCGTTGGGCGCCACGCTGATCCTGTTGCTCTACCCCCGATTGGCCGCGCACCGCTTGGTCGGCACCGACATCGCCCACGCCGTGCCGCTGACGCTGGTGGCCGGCATCGGCCACGCCACGCTCGGCCATGTCGATTGGGCGCTGCTCGCCGCGCTGCTCGTCGGCTCGCTGCCCGGCATCTGGCTCGGCGCGCAACTGACGCGGCGCATGCCCGAGCGCATCGTGCGCGGCCTGCTCTGCATCTCGCTGGTCACGGCCGGCGTCAAAGTGATCTGAAATGCAGCCCCCAAGCTCACTCCGTTCGCGGCCCCCCGAGGGGGCGCAGGGCTCCTTTGGGGCGGCCCGGCAGGAGGCCTGACCATGTACCAGTACACCGATTTCGACCGCCGCTTCGTGCACGCCCGCGCGGCGCAATTCCGCGATCAGTTGGAGCGCCATCTGCGCGGCCAGTTGCCCGACGACGACTTCAAGGCGCTGCGGCTGCAGAACGGTTGGTACGTGCAGCGCCACGCGCCGATGCTGCGCGTGGCGATTCCGTATGGCGCGGTGTCGGCCGCGCAGATGCGCACGCTGGCCAAGATCGCCAAAGACTTCGACCGCGGTTATGCGCACTTCACGACACGCCAGAACCTGCAATACAACTGGATCCCGCTGGCGCGCGCGGCCGACGTGATGGACGCGCTGGCCGCCGTGGACATGCACGGCATCCAGACCAGCGGCAACTGCATCCGCAACATCACCAGCGACGCCTATGCCGGCGTGGCGCCCGACGAGATCGTCGATCCGCGGCCGTACTGCGAAATCCTGCGCCAGTGGAGCACGCTGCACCCGGAGTTCGCGTTCCTGCCGCGCAAATTCAAGATCGCCGTCAGCGGCGCCAAGGAAGACCGCGCGGCCATCGGCTGGCACGACATCGGGCTGCAACTGCTGAAGAACGACGCGGGCGAGGTCGGCGTCGCGGTCTATGTCGGCGGCGGCATGGGCCGCACGCCGGTCATCGGCACGCTCGCCAACGGCTTCGTGCCGTGGCAGCAGATTCTTGTTTTCATCGAAGCCGTGGTGCGCGTCTACAACCGCTACGGCCGGCGCGACAACGCCTACAAGGCGCGCATCAAGATCCTCGTCAAGGCCGAGGGCGCGAAGTTCTTCGAAGCGGTGAACACCGAGTTCAAGAACATCCTCGAACGCGATCTCGACGGCGCAGCGCACATCGTCACGCAGGCCGAGTTGGATCGCGTCTCGGCTTCGTTCACCACACCGGCCGGCGTGCGTGCGGAAGTGGAGCCGCAGAACCTCGGCGACGAGTCGGTCGCCTTCACACGCTGGCTGGATCGCAACGTGCGCGCGCACCGCGTGAGCGGCTACCGCGCTGTCGTGCTCTCGCTCAAGCGCGCGGGTCAGGCGCCGGGCGACGCCACCGACGAGCAGATGAACGCTGCCGCCGACCTGGCCGACCGCTTCAGCCATGGCGAGTTGCGTGTCACGCACCAGCAGAACCTGGTGCTGCCGTGGGTGCAGGCCAGCGAACTGGTCGCGCTCTGGCAAGCCGCCAAGGCGTCGGGGTTTGCGACGCCGAACATCGGCCTGGCGACCGACATGATCGCTTGCCCCGGCGGCGACTTCTGCGCGCTGGCCAACGCGCGCTCGATTCCCCTGGCGGCGCAGATCACCGAGCGCTTCGCCGACATCGACGAGTTGAACGACATCGGCGACATCGACCTGCACATCAGCGGCTGCATCAACTCCTGCGGCCACCACCACAGCGGCCACATCGGCATCCTCGGCGTCGACAAGGATGGCGCCGAGTGGTACCAGCTGACGCTCGGTGGCGCCGATGGCAGCTTGCACAGCGGCGCCTCGGTGCCCGGCAAGGTGATCGGCCCGTCGTTCGCGGCCGACGAGATCGCCGATGCGGTCGAAGCGGTGATCGACACCTACCGCGAGCAGCGCGCGCCGCAAGAGCGCTTCATCGACACCGTGCGCCGCCTCGGCGTCGAGCCGTTCAAAGCGCCGACGCAGGCCGTGCGCCGCAGTACCGCACAGGCGCATTGACACCATGAAATTCATCTCTCTTCAACGCGATCCGTGGCATGCGCTGGCCGGCGACGACGGCCCGCCCGTCAGCATCACGCCGACGCCGCATCTGCTGCTCGACCTCGCGCAGTGGCACGCCGTGCGCGCGTCGTGGCCCGCCGGCATGGCGGTGGGCCTGCGCCTGGGCAATGACCAGGACGTCGAAGACATTGCCGCTGACCTGCCGCGCTTGTCGCTGGTGGCGCTGCACTTCCCGAAGTGGGTCGATGGCCGCGCGTACTCGCAAGCGCGCCTGCTGCGGTCGCGCTACCGTTTTGCAGGCGAGGTGCGTGCACTCGGCGACGTGCTGGCCGACATGCTGCCGCTGCTCGAACGCACCGGCTTCGACGCCGTCGTGCTGCGCTACGACCAGTCGGTCGACGTCGCCGAGCGCGCCCTCGGCTTCTTCCCCGGCCACTACCAGGGCGACGTGCACGACAACCGGCCGCTGTTCGCGCACCCGCCAGGAACGGCCGAACAGCTCGCAAGCAAGAGCGCGCGCGAGTTCATCAATGACGGAGCTTCGATATGACAGCGACCGAGTTGCATGCCCGCGCCACGCCTGGCTTTGACGAGCGCGTTGCGCAAACGCTGACCGTGCTGCGCAACGCTGCGCGCGTGCATGCCGGCCGCATCGTGCAGGCGACGAGCCTCGGCGCCGAGGACATGGTGCTGACCGACCTGATCGCGCGCCACGGCCTGCCGATCACGCTGGCCACGCTCGACACCGGCAAGCTGCATGACGAAACGCTGGCGCTGATTCCACGCATCGAGCAGCACTACGGCTTGACCGTACAAGGCTTTCGTCCGGCCGAGACGGCGGTCGTGCAGTTCGTTTCCCAACACGGCGAGCGCGCGATGTTCGACAGCGTCGAGCTGCGAAAAGGTTGCTGCGGCATTCGCAAGCTCGAACCGCTGTCGCGCATGTTGGAAGGCATGGGCGCCTGGGTCACCGGCCTGCGGCGAGAGCAATCGACGCAGCGCGCCGAGGTGCCGCCGTACGAAGTCGAGCACACCGGCCGCGTCAAGTTCAACCCGCTCGCCGCCTGGAGCTGGGCCGACGTCTGGCACTACATCGAAACCCACGGCGTGCCCTACAACGCGCTGCACGACCAGTTCTTCCCGAGCATCGGCTGCGCGCCTTGCACGCGTGCTATTGCACTGGGCGAAGACTTTCGCGCCGGGCGCTGGTGGTGGGAGGACGAGTCCGCGAAGGAATGCGGCCTGCATGTCAAAGAAGGAACAACCGCATGAACGCACGCGTCTCGGTCGATCAGTTACTGCCCTCGCTGGACAACACCCATCTCGACCATCTCGAAGAAGAAGCGATCTTCATCCTGCGCGAAGTCGCCGCCACTTTCGAGCGGCCCGCGCTGCTGTTCTCGGGCGGCAAGGATTCCTGCGTCGTGCTGCGCCTGGCCGAGAAGGCCTTCAAGCAGCGCAATGCGAAGGGCGTTTACGAAGGCCGGCTGCCGTTTCCGCTGCTGCATGTCGATACCGGCCACAACTTTCCGGAAGTCA
>JANMHY010000514.1:0-4255 GCA_031375525.1 Burkholderiales bacterium | reverse complement strand
GGCCGGGCTTCAAGCCACGCGCGGTCAACAGCGCGGCGCGGCGCGCCACGTCTGCACGGATCTGGCCCGACAGCGCAACGCCGTCGATGAGTTTGGCTGTCACGCAGCTCTCCTTCAAATGAAAAAAGCCGCTGGTCAAGCGGCCTTGTCCGTGGTTGTGTGTGAATCAAGCCTTCGCGGTCTGCGCACCCAGCGCGATCTTCAGCAGGTCGGCCACGGTGTTGGCGTTCAGTTTTTCCATGATGTTGGCGCGGTGCGCTTCCACCGTTTTGTTGCTGATGCCCAGGTCGTCGGCGATCTGCTTGTTCAGGCGGCCGGCGACGATGCGCTCCAGCACCTGCGCCTCGCGCGTCGTCAGCCGCGACAGCAGCGCATCGCGGCTGGCCTGCTCCTGATGGTTCGCAAACGCGTTGCGTGCCTGGTCGAGCATTTTCTCGACGAGGCCGAGCAACTCGTCTTCCTTGAACGGCTTCTCGATGAAATCCATCGCGCCTTTTTTCATCGTCGTCACCGCCATCGGCACGTCGCCGTGGCCGGTGATGAAGACGATCGGCAGCGGGCTCTTGCGTTCGAGCAGGCGGTCTTGCAGCTCGAGGCCGCTCATGCCGTCCATGCGGATATCGACCAGCAGGCAGGCCACCTCGCGCGAATCGAAGCGCGACAAAAACGACTCGGCGGAGTCGAAGCACTTGACGCGGTAGTCCTTGCCTTCGAGCAGCCATTGCAGCGAATCGCGCACGGCCTCGTCGTCATCGACCACATAGACGGTGCCCTTTTTGGGGATGAGACTCATGGTGTGGGGTCAACCTGTGCAGTGGCGCGCACGTCGTTGGAAGCCAGGGGCGCCGGGAGGGTGGAAGGGCCTGCGGTTTCACTGCGGATGGCAGAGGGTTCCACCGGCAACGTAAAGGCAAAACGACAGCCCACGACAGTGTCCAGATTGTAGAG
The DNA here is from genome assembly GCA_031375525.1 of Burkholderiales bacterium. Taxonomy (GTDB): domain Bacteria; phylum Pseudomonadota; class Gammaproteobacteria; order Burkholderiales; family Burkholderiaceae_C; genus CADEEN01. The sequence goes on along the minus strand of JANMHY010000514.1, from coordinate 3,307 downwards.
GTTCTGCGCCTTCATCCGGCCGCGGTGCGACTCGATGATCGAGCGGCACAGCGCCAGTCCGATGCCCAGGCCCTCGGCCTTGGTCGAGAAAAACGCCTCGTACAAGCGCGCCAGAACGTCTTCTCGAACACCGGGTCCGTGGTCGGTAACGCTGAATTCGATGACGCCCCCTTCCTCGGGGGTGTGACGCGGCACGACGCGCAATTCGATCTGCCGGCGCTGCGGCGGCAGTTGTGCCGAGTCGATCGCTTCGGACGCGTTCTTCAGCAGATTCATGATCACCTGCTGGATCAAGATCGGGTCGCACGACAGCGGCGGCAGGCGCTGCGCAACGTAAGTCGTCAGCGCCACGTTGCGCCGCCGCAGCTCGATGCCGGCGAGGTCCAGCGCTTCATCGACGATCGCCCGCACCGACGCCATCTGCCGCTGCGGCTCGCTGCGTTTCACGAAGCTGCGCACGCGGGCGATGATCTGCGCCGCGCGCTCGGCCTGGCGCGAGGTCTTGTTCAGCGCTTCGACCAGATCGTCCTTGCCGATCGACTCGGCGCGCACGCGTGAAACCATGCCGTTGCAGTAGTTGGTGATCGCCGCCAGCGGCTGGTTCAGCTCGTGCGCCACCGAGCTGGCCATCTCGCCCATCGTCACCAGGCGGCTCGTCACTTCGGCGCGCTCGGCCTGGCGCGCGGCCTGCTCTTCGATGCGGCGGCGCGCGGTGACGTCGGTGGCGATCAGCATCTGCGCCAGCCGGCCGTCGGTCCATTGCAGATAGCGCGAGCGCACGTCGAACCATTTTTTCTGCGACTCGACATAGACCTCGCGCGGGTCGGCGCCGAACGCCGTGAGCTGCTCGGCCGGCAGCCCCGTCAGGTTGTCGACGTCGTCGCTGTCTGCCCTCGCTGCCGGCGGCAGGAACGGCAGCGCCTGGCCGGCAAGTTGCGCGTGTCCCTTCGGGTCGGCGCCGAACCACAGCCGGTAGCTGCGGTTGGCGAACAGCAGCTCGCGCTGTTGCACCGACATCACCGACACCGCAGCGTCCAGCCCTTCGAGCACGGTCGTGAAGCGCTCGTGCGAGGCCGAGAGCTGGTCGCGGATGCGCTTGGCCTCGGTGATGTTGGTCATCGACGTCATCCAGCCGGTCTGGTGGCTGCGCGAATCGACCAGTGGCGAGACATACATGCGCGCATCGAAGACGCCGCCGTCCTTGCGCATCACCTTGACTTCGATGCCGCCGGCCGGGCTGCGGCCCTGCATCTCTTGCGTCAGCAGCCGCGCGTTTTCTTCCACGCGGTCGGGCGGCCAGTACGGGAACGGCGGCAGGCGGCCGACCAGCTCGGCTTCCGAAAAACCGGTCATCGCGCAGAACGCCGGGTTGACGTAGGTGATGCGGCCCTCGTTGTCGAGCGCGCGCATGCCGGTCAGCATCGAGTCTTCCATCGCGCGGCGGAAATTGGTCTCCTGCACCAGCGCGTTTTGGATCTGGCTGCGCCGGCGCACATGGCGCCACGTGCCGAGCAGCATCCACACCGTCAACACCGACAGCGCCACCACCATCCAGAACAGCGCATTGCCGACCAGGCCGACCGACGTGCGCCAGCCCATGCCGCGCAACAAGAGGCCGTTAGCCGCGGGCGCCAGCGGCAGATCGACGACGATCGTCGGCCGGTTGCCGACGCGGCCCGGCATCTGCAGCACGTTGCCGGCAAGCTCCTTGCCGCTTTCATCGACCACGGCCACCGTGTGGCGCTGCGTCACCTCGGGCGGTACCATCTGGCGCAGCATCGGCTCGATGGCGTATTCCGTGACCAGCGCGCCGGCGAAGCGCGCCTGCTCGAACACCGGCACCTGCAACTGGAAGGCCGGCGAGCCGCTGGCGCTACGGTACGCCGCCGAATAGACCGGGCCCCGCAGGTTGCGCGCGTTGTTGAAGGTGCGTTCGGCCTCGCTGGCGACGCCGGACGCGGGCAGCTCGGGCACGATGGCGCCGCCGCTCGGGTTGACCTCGGGGTGGAAGACGGCTGCGGCATGCGTGGCCCGCAACTCGCGTTGCGGTCCCACCCACGAGACATGCGTCACCGCGGGCCGCTCGCGCACCAGCTCGGTCGCTGCGGCGGTGAACGCCTTGGCGTCGAGCGCGCCGCCGCCGACATCGCGCGCCAGGCGCATCAATTGCTCTTGGTCGTCCGACAGGAACAGGCGGATCTGCTGCTGCGCGATTTCGGTGTCGCGCTGCACCGCATCGGCCTCGCGGTCGATCTCCTCGTTGCGTAGCGTCCAGAAGGCCGCGATGATCGCGGCCAGGAACAGCAGCACCGAAATCAACGGGCCGAGCGTCGCAAAGCGATCCTGGCGCGTCGGCGACTGGCGCCGCCACCAGCGGCCGAACAGTCGCTGTGTTCTCGGCACCGTGGGCGCCACGGTGCGGATGGGGTCGGAACGCAATGGCATGAGCCGCGATTATCGAGGGCAGGCCTCGAGGCGACGCTTACCGTTCTTCCGCATAATGAAATTCAAACTCGCTATTTGGAATTTTCAGGATTTGATGCGACACTGCCGCCGCTGATTTTTGACATCGAGCGCCCCGCGCGCATGGCGAACAACAGGAGACAACGATGGCCGCCCTTCCCGAATCGCTGCCCAGCGGTGATACCGCGCACGACACAGACCACCAGGAAACCCGCGAATGGCTCGACGCGCTGTCGGCGGTGATCGGCGCCGAGGGCAAGGACCGAGCGCATTTCCTGCTCGACCATTTGCTCGAAGAAGCGCGACAGCACGGTGTCGATCGGCCGTTTTCTGCCAACACGGCCTACGTCAACACCATCGAGCCGGCCGACGAGGCCAAGAGCCCCGGCAACTTGGAGCTTGAAGGCCGATTGCGCGCCTACATGCGCTGGAACGCGATGGCGATGGTGGTCAAGGCCAACCGCCTGAACCCGGAAGACGGCGGTGACCTCGGCGGCCACATCTCGAGCTTTGCGTCGGTGGCGCACATGTTTGCCGCCGGCTTCAACCATTTCTGGCATGCCGAGAGCAAGGACCATGGTGGCGACCTGCTCTACATCCAGGGCCACAGCGCGCCGGGCGTGTATGCGCGGGCCTTCATGGAAGGCCGCATCAGCGAAGAGCAGATGCTGAACTTCCGCCAGGAGGTCGGCGGCAAGGGCCTGTCGAGCTACCCGCACCCGAAGCTGATGCCCGAGTTCTGGCAGTTCCCGACCGTCAGCATGGGCCTCGGTCCGCTGATGGCGATCTACCAGGCGCGCTTCCTCAAGTACCTGCACGCGCGCGGCATCGCCGACACCGCGAA
>JANMHY010000472.1:0-1673 GCA_031375525.1 Burkholderiales bacterium | reverse complement strand
GGCGGCGAGGGCACGAATGCGGACGTCGGCTCGTGGCAGTAGGCGCTCCGGCCTCGTCGGCTTCACGCTGATCGAGCTGCTGGTCGTTCTGGCCATCATCGCCATCGCCTCGGCGCTGGTCGTCGTGTCGATGCGCGACGGTGTGCAATCGCAGCTCGACGAAGAAGCCGAACGACTGGCCGCCTTGCTAGAAGGCGCGCGCACCGAGGCGCGGGCCTCGGGCATCACGGTGCGCTGGGAGCCCGCGGGCGCCGAAGCCACCGACGGCGCCAACTTCCGCTTCATCGGCCTGCCCAAGAGCTCCAACCTGCCGTCGAACTGGCTGCGTCCCGGCGTCAGCGCCGAGATCGTCGGCGCGCGCGCCGTGCTGCTCGGCCCCGAGCCGATCCTGCCGGCGCAGCGCATCGTGCTCAGCCGCGACGAGCGCCGCGTCATGTTGGCCAGTGACGGGCTGGCGCCTTTTGCTCGCACGCCGTTTGCGGCGCCCACGCCGTGAAGAGCGCGCGCGGATTCACCTTGATCGAGGTGCTGGTCGCCCTGGCGATCGTCGCCGTCGCGCTCGGCGCCGGATTCAAGGCTGCTGGCGCGCTGGCCAACAACGCACAGCGCCTGGCCGACGTCAGCGCCGCGCAGTGGTGCGCCGACAACCAGCTCACCAACCTGAAGCTCGCCAAGCAGTTCCCGGGCATCGGCGACAGCGACTTCGCCTGCAACCAGTTGGGCCGCACTTTCAAGGGCCAGCTCGTCGTGCGGCCGACGCCGAACCCGAATTTCCGCCGCGTCGATGCCAACATCGCCGACGAGGCCGGTACGCCGCTGCTGACTCTTTCGACCGTGCTCACGCGCTACCCATGAAGACGAAGCAACACGGCTTCACGCTGGCCGAAGTGCTGGTGGCGCTGGCGCTGCTGGCGCTGCTGGCCACGATGGCGTGGCGCGGCGTCGCGAGCATGGCCGAGGCCAAACAGTCGGCCGACGCGCGGGTCAACGAAACGCTGCGCCTGGGCACCGTGCTCGCGCAGTGGGAGCAGGACCTGCTGCAAGTGCAGGACCCGCGCGTGCTACCCGATGCGCTGGCGTTCGATGGCAAAACGTTGCGCCTGGTGCGCCGCAACGCCGGCGGTTTGCAGGTGGTGGCCTGGGCGCTAAACGAAACGCGCTGGCAACGCTGGGCCTCGCCCGTGACCAACACGGCCCAGGGGCTGCAGGACGCCTGGCTGGCCAGTCTGCAGTTGCTCGGCAACGAGCCCGGCCAGCTGACGCTGTACGAAAGCCTCGGCGGTTGGCAGATCTACTTCTATCGCGGCAACGGCTGGTCCAACGCCCAGTCGAGCGCGGGTACCGGCCGGCAGTCCACCGTGCCCGACGGTGTGCGGGTCGTCCTCACGCTCACCCAGCAGCAAGCCGAAGGCCAGGGCGGCAGCACCGTGACCCGCGATCTGCGGCTCGCCCCCCAGTAGCCATGAGAAGCAGACGCCTTGCCTTCTCGCAAAGCGGCGCCGCCTTGTTGCTGGCGATGTTGATCATGACGCTGGTGACGACACTGGCCGCCGGCATGGTCTGGCAGCAGTGGCGCGCGATCCAGGTCGAGGCGGCCGAGCGCGGGCGCACCCAGGCTGCCTGGATCCTGGTCGGCGCGCTCGACTGGGCACGTCTGATCCTGCGCGAAGACC
>JANMHY010000355.1:0-5341 GCA_031375525.1 Burkholderiales bacterium | reverse complement strand
TACTTCGCACCGGGGAAGGCGCGCGGCATGAAGCTCCACTTCAGGCCGGTCGGGAATCCGGCGCCGCCGCGGCCACGCAAGGCGCTGGTCTTCAGCTCGGCGACGACCTGGTCGGGCGTCATCCCCGCGCCCCCATCCTTGGCGAGAATCTTCTTCAGCGCTGTGTAGCCGCCGCGCTTTTCGTAGTCGGCGATGCGCCAGTTCGTGCCATCGAGGCCGGCATAGATTTGCGCACCGATGTGCCGGCCGTGAAAGCAGGTCTCGCGGCCGGTGGCTTTGAATCGCGAAAGATCGACAACAGCAGACTTCATTTCGCATGCGCCTTCAAGGTGTCCACCAGATCGTCGAGCCGCTTCTCGTCCATGAAGCTCAACATCTCGCGGTCGTTGACCAGCATCACCGGCGCGTCGGCGCAGGCGCCCAGGCACTCGCTCGGCTGAATGGTGAACACGCCGTCGCTCGTGGTGCCGTAGGGCTCGATACCGAGCTTGCTGCACAGGTGCTCGAGCGCGCCTTCACCGTTGCGCAACGCGCAAGGCAGGTTGGTGCAGACATTGAGCTTCCACTGCCCCACCGGCTCCTGGTTGTACATGTTGTAGAAGGTCGTTACCTCATGCACTGCGATCGGCGGCATGCCGAGGTGTGCGGCGATGGCGGCTTCGGCCTCTTGCGACACGAAACCGTGTTCGTGCTGCACGATGGCCAAACAGGCCATCACGGCCGACTGCTTCTGATCAGCGGGGTACTTTGCTACTTCGCGGTCGAAGAGCGAGGTGGTTTGCTCGCTCAACTTCACCGGTCGATCTCCCCGAACACGATATCCATCGTGCCGATGATCGCCACCGCATCCGCAATCATGTGGCCGCGCGCCATCTCGTCGAGTGCGGCCAGATGCGAGAACCCGGGCGGGCGGATCTTCAAGCGGTACGGCTTGTTCGCGCCGTCGCTGGCAATGTAGATGCCGAACTCGCCCTTCGGGTGCTCGACGGCAGCATAGGCCTCGCCCTCGGGCACGTGAAAACCTTCGGTGAAGAGCTTGAAGTGGTGGATCAGCTCTTCCATGCTCGACTTCATGTCCACACGCGACGGCGGCGCCACCTTGTGGTTGCTCGTGATCACCGGCCCCGGGTTCGCGCGCAGCCAGGCGATGCACTGCTTGACGATGCGATTGGCTTGCCGCATCTCTTCGATGCGCACCAGGTAGCGGTCATAGGTGTCGCCGTTGACGCCGATGGCCATGTCGAAGTCCATGTGCTCGTACACGTCGTAGGGCTGTTTCTTGCGCAAGTCCCACTCGATGCCCGAGCCGCGCAGCATCGGGCCGGTGAAGCCGAGGTTGAGCGCACGTTCGGGCGTGACGACGCCGATGCCGACCGTGCGCTGCTTCCAGATGCGGTTGTCGGTGAGCAGGGTTTCGTACTCATCGACGTTGGCCGGGAAACGGTCGCAGAAGTCCTCGATGAAATCGAGCACCCCGCCCTGGCGGTTCTCGTTCAGCGCGTTGATCGCCTTCTGGTTCTTGATGCGCGAGACCTTGTACTGCGGCATCTGCGCCGGCAGGTCGCGATAGACGCCGCCCGGGCGGAAGTAGGCGGCGTGCATGCGCGCACCGCTGACCGCCTCGTACATGTCGAAGATGTCTTCGCGCTCGCGAAAGCAGTAGATGAGGATGTTCATCGCCCCGCAGTCGAGGCCGTGCGCGCCGAGCCAGAGCAGGTGGTTCAGGATGCGCGTCAGCTCGGCGAACATGACGCGGATGTACTGCGCGCGCTCGGGCACGTCGATGCCGAGCAGGCGCTCGATCGCCAAGCAATACGCATGCTCGTTGGCCATCATCGACACGTAGTCGAGGCGGTCCATGTAGGGCAGGTTCTGGATGTAGGTCTTGCTCTCGGCGAGTTTTTCGGTGGCGCGGTGCAGCAGGCCAATGTGCGGGTCGGCGCGCTGGATCACTTCGCCGTCGAGCTCGAGAACGAGGCGCAGCACACCGTGCGCCGCCGGGTGCTGCGGGCCGAAGTTCAGCGTGTAGTTCTTGATCTCGGCCATGACTAAGTTTCATTCACCGCAGAGGCGCGGAGGACGCAGAGGTTCGCAGAGGAGGACAAGAATTTCTCTGCGGACCTCTGCGCTCTCTGCGCCTCTGCGGTGAATGAGGTTGTATTCATCAATGCAGACCGCCGTACTGGTCTTCGCGCACGATGCGCGGCACGATCTCGCGCGGCTCGATCGTCACCGGTTGGTAGATCACGCGCTTCTGCTCGGCGTCGTATCGCATCTCGACATGGCCCGTGGTCGGGAAGTCCTTGCGCATCGGGTGGCCGATGAAGCCGTAGTCGGTGAGGATGCGGCGCAGGTCGGCATGGCCTTCGAAGAGGATGCCGTAGAGGTCGAAGGCTTCGCGCTCGAACCAGTTGCAGGAACTCCAGACGTCGGTGAGCGAGGCCACCAGCGGCAGGTCGTCGTCGGGGCAGAAGACCTTTAATCGGACACGCCAGTTCTTCGACACCGACAGCAGGTGCGAGACGACGACGTAGCGCATGCCGTCCCACGCTTGGTCTTTCCAGCTCGACATGTCCATGCCGCAGAGGTCGATCAACTGCTCGAAGGCGAGCGTCTTGTCGTCGCGCAGTTGCGTCGAAACAGCGAGGTAGTCCGCGGCCTTGACGTGAACAGTGACCTCGCCGCGATCGCGCACGAGCTTGCTGATCTTCGGGCCGAGCGCGGCCTCCAGCGCCGCAACGAGCGTGTCCAGTTTGGCGGTCATCGCGCGATCGTGTTTTCTCTGCGAATCTTCGCCTGCAGTTGCAGCACGCCGTACAGCAGCGCCTCGGCCGTCGGCGGGCAGCCGGGCACGTACACGTCCACCGGCACGATGCGGTCGCAGCCGCGCACGACCGAGTAGCTGTAGTGGTAGTAGCCGCCGCCGTTGGCGCACGAACCCATGCTGATCACCCAGCGCGGCTCGGCCATCTGGTCAAAGACCTTGCGCAAGGCCGGCGCCATCTTGTTGCACAGCGTGCCGGCGACGATCATCAAATCGCTCTGCCGCGGGCTCGGCCGGAACAACATGCCGAAGCGGTCGATGTCGTAACGCGCCGCGCCGGCGTGCATCATCTCGACGGCGCAGCAGGCCAAGCCGAAAGTCATCGGCCACAGTGAGCCGGTCTTCGACCAATTGACGACGGCGTCCACCGTGGTGGTCACGACGCTCTCTTTGAGGATGCCTTCGATGCCCATACGTCATTCCCAATCCAGGGCGCCCTTCTTCCACTCGTAGACAAAACCGACGACGAGGATGCCCAGGAAAATCATCATGGCCCAGAAGCCGGTCGGGCCGATCTCCTTGAGCGACACCGCCCAAGGGAAGAGGAACGCGATTTCGAGGTCGAACAGGATGAAGAGGATTGCCACCAGGTAGTAGCGCACGTCGAACTTCATGCGCGCATCTTCGAAGGCTTCGAAGCCGCATTCATAGGGGCTGTTCTTTTCCGCATCCGGCCGATTCGGGCCGAAGATGAAGCCGATGACTTGCGGCGCCACCCCGACCGCTACGCCGACGAGGATGAACAAAATGACGGGCAGGTACTGTTGGAGATCCATCTCGTCGGCTTCGTCGCTGCACGGTCTTCGAAAGAGCGAGCCCGTGCCCGGTTCAATTGCGTTGTGGTGCCGACGGCGAGACTCGAACTCGCACAGCTTTCGCCACTACCCCCTCAAGATAGCGTGTCTACCAATTTCACCACGTCGGCTTCCGTTCGAACTGCGGCTCGGATGGCGTGAGGATGGCTCTCCGAACAGCTTTGAATTCTATGCGGAAAGACTAGGGTTTCTGTGGTGTGGACGCTGCGGCTTGCGCAGGCGCAGAAGCGGGCGTCGCAGGCGCTGAAGCCACTGTCGGCGCCGTGGGGATCTGCGCTGTTGGCGGCGCCGATGCCGCGCCCGCTGCGCTGGCCGCACCCGCACGCTCGAACACGCTCGTGCCTTCGGGCCGCTTGGACGACAGGCCGGTGGTGCCGAAGTAAGCCAGCCCGAGCGTGCATGCAAAGAACACCGCGGCGCAGAACGACGTCGAGCGCGACAGGAAGTTGGCGCTGCCCGAGGCGCCGAACAGGCTGCCCGATGCGCCGCTGCCGAAAGACGCACCCATGTCGGCGCCTTTACCGTGCTGCACGAGCACCAAGCCGATCATCGCGATGGCCGAGATGATTTGAAGCGCGAGAACGAGGTTCCAGAAGATCTGCATAAGGTTCTTGTCAAAGAGATGTCATGCCGCAGCGCGACAGATGGCGATGAAGTCGGCGGCTTTCAACGAAGCGCCGCCGACGAGGCCACCGTCGATGTCGGGTTGTGCGAACAAGATGGCGGCGTTGTCGGGCTTGACGCTGCCGCCGTAGAGGATCTTCATCTGCGCTGCGTGCGGCGTGGCCGCGGCGAGTTGCGCGCGCAGCAGCGCGTGCACCGCCTGCGCCTGCGCGGGTGTGGCGGTCTTGCCGGTGCCGATGGCCCACACCGGCTCGTAGGCGACGACCATTTCACCGGCGCAATGCGCCAGCGTGTGGATCACGGCCGAAAGCTGGCGCTTGACGACGGCTTCGGTTTCGTTGGCTTCGCGCTGCGCGAGCGTTTCGCCGACGCAGACGATCGGCGTGATGCCGCGGGCGAGCGCGGCCTTGGCCTTGTCGGCCACCAACTGGTCGGTCTCGCCATGCATCGCGCGGCGTTCGGAGTGACCATTGAGCACATAGCGGCAGCCGAACTCGGCCAGCATCGCGGCCGAAACTTCGCCGGTGTAGGCGCCCTGCTCGTGCACGGAACAATCCTGCGCACCCCAGTGGATGTCGGTGCCGGCCAGTGCCACCGCCGTCTCGGAGAGGTAGGGGAATGGCACGCACACCGCGACGTCGGCGGTGTAAGGCCGCGCGCCCGCGATGGCGGCGAGCAATTCCGCATTGGCGGCATGGCTGCCATGCATCTTCCAGTTGCCTGCGATGAGTTTTCTGCGGCTCATGACTTCCAGTCCAGAACGATCTTGCCGACATGCGTGCTCGACTCCATCAGCGCATGCGCTTGCGCAGCCTGCTCTGCCGGGAACACCTGGTGGATCACCGGCTTGATTCGGCCGGCTTCGAGCAGCGGCCACACCTTTTGGCGCAAGGCTCGTGCGAGGTGGCCTTTGTATTCGACGCTGCGCGCACGCAACGTCGAGCCGGTGATAGCGAGCCGTTTGCGCAGCACGGTGCCGGTGTCGATCTCGCTCTTCGTACCGCCCTGCACGGCGATGATCGCCAGCCGGCCGTCGTTGGCCAGACACTTCACTTCACGCGCCACGTAGTCACCGGCC
>JANMHY010000344.1:0-3543 GCA_031375525.1 Burkholderiales bacterium | reverse complement strand
CTCGGCGGGTTGATGTACCTCGCGTCTTCGGTGCAGGGCTCGCTCGAGTCGCTGCGCAGCATCAACACCGTCACCCACTTCACGCACTTCACCGTCGCCCATGCGCACCTGGGCATGTACGCCTTCGTGACGATGGTGCTGTTCGGCGCGATCTATTTCATGCTGCCGCGCGTGCTCAATTGGGAGTGGCCGTATCCGAAGCTGATTTCGCTGCATTTCTGGCTGGTGGTGGTCGGCATCGCGATCTACTTCGTCGGCCTGTCGATCGGCGGCTGGCTGCAAGGCATGGCGATGCTCGATGCGGCGCGGCCGTTCATGGAGTCGGTGGCGGTCACGCTGCCGTATTTGCAGGCGCGCAGTCTCGGCGGCGCGTTGATGACGCTCGGCCACTTCGTCTTCGTCGGCCACTTCATGGCGATGGCGCTGCGCTTCGGGCCGCAGCGTGCGGGCGCGGCGCTGTTCGTGCAGATGAGTCCGCAGCAGGCTGCGGCCGGTTCAGCAGCCTGAGGCATGGACAGCGACCTCAAACTCGTCAGCGGCGCGATGGTGGCGTTGGGGCTGGCCACCGCGGCGCTGGTAGTGATGCCCTACATCCAGGTGCGGGGCATCTTGCCGCCGCCACAGCTCAAGCCCTACACCGACCAGCAACTGCGTGGCCGCGCGGTATACATCGCCAACGGCTGCGTCTATTGCCACAGCCAGCAACCGCGCGACCGCAAGGTGGGACCCGACGGCGCGCGCGGCTGGGGGCGTCCTTCCGTGCCCGCGGACTATTCGTACGACCGCCCTCACCTGCTCGGCTCGATGCGCACCGGGCCTGACCTGTTCAACATCGGCGTGCGCCAGCCGAGCGCCGACTGGCACCTCGGCCACCTGTACCAGCCTCGTGCTTATGTGCCGGGCTCGATCATGCCGGCCTACGCCTACCTGTTTCGCGTCAAGGCCGCGGCCGACGAAGGCGAGCAAATCGTCAACATGCCGCCGGGCCGCGTGCCCGAAGGCAAGGTGGTGGTGGCGTCGCCCGATGCGCTCGACCTCGTCAAGTATCTGCAGGGGCTCGATCACACCTATGCGGTGCTGCCGGCGCTGCCTGCGGCGTCATCGCCGGCGAAGCCCTGATGGCGCAAGACGACACCACCACACAAGCGCCGGCGCCGCCGAGCGCGCAGCAGCGCGAGCAGGTTGATCCGACCGAGCGCAGCCAGCCGATCCCGTTGCTGGCCGCGCTGGTGACGGTGAGCGTGCTGCTGTTCGGCATCGGCTATATCGTCTTCTCCGATGCGCCCGGTGCATCCACGCTCGGCGACCGGCGCACGCTCGCCGATCTGAGCGCCGATACCGCCAAGCCCGCAGGCGCGGTCGACGGCAAGCAGCTCTACGCCGCGCAATGCGTGGCCTGCCACCAGGCCAGCGGTCAGGGCCTGGCGGGCGTGTTCCCGCCGCTCGACGCGTCGGAATGGGTGATTGGCGACGAGCGCATCGTTGCCAACATCCTGCTGCACGGCATCGCCGGCGAGATCACGGTGGCGGGCGTCGCCTATAAAGGCAATATGCCGGCCTTCAAGCAACTCGGCGATGCCGAGCTGGCAGCCGTGGCGAGCCATGTGCGCGGCACATGGTCGAACAAGGCGCCGCCGATCAAGCCCGAGCTGATTGCGCAGGAGCGCAAAGCCAGCACGCGCACAACGCCGTTTGCCGGCGGCGCCGAGTTGAAGGCGCTCAAGCCCTGATGTGGCGCACCTCGCTGGCCTGCGCGGCGCTGGCATCGACGGCGTGGTTCTGCGCATCGTCGCTGACCGAAGACTTCGACGTCTGGACGGCCGAAGGCGCGCGGCGGCTGCAAGTGCAGAGAGCGCCCGTGGCCGCGCCGCACGCGGTGCTCGCGGGCTCGGCAATGAACCTGCACGATGTGCTGGCGCAGCGCGTCACCATCGCCAGCTTCATCTACACGCGTTGCGCGAGCGTGTGCCTGGCGGTGGGCAGCAACTTCCAGCAATTGCAGCAAGCGATCGACGCACTGCCGGCACCCGACATCGGGCTGTTGTCGATCAGCTTCGACCCGGCGCACGACACCGCCGATCAACTGGCCCGCTACGCGGCGCAATGGCGTGCCGACCCGAAACACTGGCAGATCGTCACCGTGCCCGACGCTTTGCAGCTGCAGCGCCTGCTCGACGCGTGGCAGGTGGTGGTGATCGACGACGGCCGCGGCGGCTACGAGCACAACGCCGCGCTGCTGGTGATCGACCCCCACGGCCGCCTGGTGCGTATCTTCGACGAGGCCGACAGCGCCGCCGCGCTGGCCTTCGCGCGCTCGCTGTGACGCGCGACCAGCTGCCGCTCATCGGCCTGTGCCTGCTCGCACTGATGCTGCTGCCGCCGGTGAGGCACGCCGTGGAATCGAGCATGACGACGCACATGCTGCTGCAGTACCCTGCCCTGCTGCTGGCCGGCGCGCTGCTGATCGGAGGGGTGCCTCGACGAGGGCAACGCGGCCTGCAGCGCTTCAACCAACTCGGCATCACCGGGCTGCTCGGCGCGGCGCTCACGATGGCGCTGCTGATGGTGCCGCGCGTGCTCGATATGGCGCTCGTGGACGCGCGCGTCGAGAGCCTCAAGCTGCTCGCTCTGGTGGCCAGCGGCGCCGCGCTTGCGCTGTCGTGGCAGCGCGCCGGCACCGTCATCCAGGCCTTCTTCCTCGGCAATGTGCTGCCGATGCTGGCAGTGGCGGGCACGCTGTACCAGGACTCGCCGGCGCGGCTGTGCAACGCCTACCGGCTGGACGACCAGCAGAGCCTCGGCGTGGCGCTGGTGGCGGTGTCGATCGGCATCCTGGCGGCGTGGCTGCTGCGCTGTGCGTTCAAGGCGGCGGCGCAGACCGAAAGCGCCGCGCGCGATCGACCAGGCTCAGCATCTCGTCGGCAGCGTGCAGCGTCAGGCGATGCCGGGTGAACCCCGGCCGCGGCGAGATGTGAACCGCCATCTCGCGCGCCAACAACAGTTGCCGCTCGGGCGCTTGCGCCAGCAGCGCGATAACCAGGTTTTCCAGCGCGACGACGCGCACCCGCAATTGCGCCATCTCGGTCTGCGTCGATAGCGGCACACCGAGGCCGGATCGTTTGGCAGCTCTCACCTCACAACGAGCAGGGTGAACGGATACACATAGGCCTGCAGCGTCACCACCAGGCCGACCAGCGCCGCCAGCACCAGGCTGTGCCAGAACACATAGCGCAGGATGTCGCCCTCATGCCAGAACCAGTTGGTGGCGGTGGAGGCTACGACGTTGCTTTGCGCGTCGATCATCTTGCCCATCACGCCGCCCGAGCTGTTGGCCGCCGCCATCAGATAGGGGCTCAAGCCGAGCTGCGTCGCGGTGGTCTTCTGCAGACCGCCGAAAAGAACGTTCGACGCTGTGTCCGAGCCGGTGACCGCCACGCCGAGCCAGCCCAGCATGGTGCCGAAGAAGGGGTAGAACGCGCCGGTCACTGCGAAGGCCAGACCCATCGTGGCATCGGTGCCGGAATAGCGGGTCAGGTAGCCGAG
>JANMHY010000330.1:0-6743 GCA_031375525.1 Burkholderiales bacterium | reverse complement strand
CGACCGCTTGAACACGCTCTACACGAGCACGGTGTCGGACGCCGACAAGCGCAGCGGCAAAGCCGAGTTGATGCGCGAACTGCGCGCCGACTACGCCCGGCTCAAAGCCGAACGCTGGAACGGCTTCACCGGCTACGACGGCTGGTTCGAGCGCGCCAACAACGCCAGCTTCGGCGTGCTCGCTGCGTACAACGAACTGGTACCGCAATTCGAGCGCGTGTACGAACGCGAGGGCCGCGACTTCAAACGCTTCTACGCCGAAGTCGCGCGTTTGGCCGCCTTGCCGAAGGACGAGCGCCACGCCACACTCAACGCCCCCGGCCGTTCGCCCTGAGGTATCGAAGGGCCAGGCTGAGCTTGTCGAAGCCTCTTGAAGGAATCTGCTCCATGCCCGACATCAAGATCCACCGCGACCATTCCCTCGGCCTGCCCAAGGCGCGCAAGATCGCCTTGAAATGGGCTGAAGACGTCGAGAAGGACTTCGGCATGGAGTGCACGATCACCGAAGGCGAGTTCAGCGACACCGTGCACTTCACCCGCAGCGGCGTCAACGGCACGCTGATCGTCGCCCCCGATCATTTCGACCTGAACGCCAAGCTAGGCTTCCTGCTCGGCGCGTTCTCGAAAACGATCGAGAGCGAGATCAGGAAGAATCTCGATGGGCTGTTGGCCAAGAGCAGTGCAGAGAAGAAACCGGCTGCCAAGAAGTCGGCCAAGAAGTAGCGCGCTACTTCAAAGACTCGATCAAGGCCACGTACTCCTTCATCGCCTCGTCGTTGCCCTTGCCCTTGATCTCGTTCCACGCGTCCCACTTGGCGCGGCCGACCATGTCGGTGAAGCCCGGCCGCTTGCCTTCGACGTCGCCGCTCGAGGCTTGCTTGTAAAGCGCGTAGAGCTTCAGCAGCGTCGCGTTGTCGGGCTTTTCCGGCAGGGTCTTGCTGTCGGCAACGGCTTTGTCGAAGGCGGCTTTGGAGGTGGCCATGGTGCAGAACTCCTGTTGTGAAGGACGAAGTAGGAAGATAGCGTCGGCATCTTAGCCAGCAAGTCACGGCGCCTGCTGCCGAGGAGATCCCCGATGTCCGCTGTCGCTGAACGCATGTCGCGCGTCGATCACGCCTGGCTGCGCATGGACAGCGACGCCAACCTGATGATGATCATCGGCTTCTGGCTGCTCGCGCCGAAGCTGACGCTGGCCGAACTCACCGATCGCCTTCAGACCGCGCTGCTCGCCTACCCGCGCTTTCGGCAGAAGGCGGTCGAAGACGATGCGGGCGCGATGTGGGTCGAAGACGAGCATTTCGACATCGGCCATCACGTCACGCGCGAAGCCTTGCGCCACAAGCCCGGCGAGACGGCACTCGACGCGCTGAAGCGCCGCGTCGCCGAGCTGGCGACGCAGCCGCTCGATCCGTCACGGCCACTGTGGCAGTTTCATCTGGTCGAGGATCTGGACGGCACGCAGAGCGCGATGATCTGCCGCATCCACCACTGCATCGGCGACGGCATTGCGCTGATCTCGGTGACGTTGTCGATTGCCGATGGCGGCAAACCGCCGCCGCAGCGCAAAGCGCGCGACAGCGAACGCGATGCGATGGCCGACACGCTGGTCAAGCCTTTGATCGACCTTGCCAGCAAAGGCATGGACGTCGGCCTGCACGTGATGCAAGACGCCGTCGCGCTGGCGCTGATGGCCGACGATTCGCCCACACGCTTGAAAGGCACCGCCTCGCCGGGCAAGCGCGTGGCCTGGGGTGAGCCGCTGCCGCTCGACGACGTGAAGGCCGTGAGCCAGGCCTACGGCGTCTCGATCAACGACGTGCTGCTGGCCGCGGCGGCCGGCGCGATCGGCAGCTATCTCAGAAGCCAAGGCGACGACACCGCCGGCCAGGAGATCCGCGCCCTGGTGCCGGTCAACTTGCGCCCGCCGGGAGAGGCCTGGAAACTCGGCAACCGCTTCGGCCTGGCGCCGCTGATGCTGCCGATCGGCATCGTGCATCCGGGCGAGCGCTTGTACGCGGTGCATGCGCGCATGAATGAGCTGAAGGGCAGCACCCAGCCGCTGCTCGCGTTTGCCGTGCTGGCGCTGTCGGGGATGATGGTCAAGCCGATGCAGGACATCGTCACCGGCCTCTTTGCAAAGAAGGCCACCGCGGTCATGACCAATGTGCCGGGGCCGCGCGAGCCGCTGCACTTTTGCGGCCGCACCGTCAATCAAGTGATGTTCTGGGTGCCGCAATCGGGCGACATCGGCATGGGCGTGTCGATCCTGTCGTATGCCGGCGGCGTGCAGTTCGGCCTCATCACCGACGCCAAGATGTGCCCCGACCCCGAGGCCATCGTCGAGCGCTTTGCGCCTGAGTTCGAGAAGCTGCTGCTGCTCGCGCTGATGTCGCCTTGGCCGGTGATCGGATGAAGTCTCCTTCACCGCAGAGGCGCAGAGAGCGCAGAGGCACGCAGAGAGGAACACAGGGCGAATTCCTCTGCGTTTCCTCCGCGTCCTCTGCGCCTCTGCGGTGAATGAAACTGCGTCAGTCCTCGAGTTCTTCCTTCGCCATCTCCACGTCGAGCCGCTCCATCGCATCCGCGGGCTCGCACGCCGCCGCATCCGCATACAGCTTCTCGGCCTCCTTCATCTTCTTCTCGCCTTCGAGCATGACCAGGCCGTTGGCGTACTCGACCATCCCAATCGCGCTGGCCGGATGCAGCTTCAGCGCCTGCTGGTACATCTTCAATCCGGTGGCCTTGTCGGCGCCTTGCGTGCGGCCGAGCAGCGAGCCCACCTTGTCGATCACCTCGGCGTGGAAGGTACCCAGGCTGATATGCGCATCGGCATGTTTGGGCGAGAGCTTGATCGTGGTTTCGAGTGCGCTCTTGACCTTGCTGCCCAGCCCTTGCGTCAGCGCCTTGGCGACGCTGATGCCCTGGCTGTAGCGGCCCAGCGCATAGGCCTGGTAGTAGTAGGCGTTGGCGTTTTTCGGCTCGTCGCGCTGCAAGGCTTCGGCGCGCGTGGCCACCTCCTGGAACATCGCCAGCTTGGTATTCTCGCTCTTCTCGACGTAGTTGGCGTAGATGGCCTGCGCCTTGTTGGCCACGGTGATGCCTGCGCCGCCGGCTTTCAAGCCCGCATCGAACGCCTTCTGGAACTCGCCGCGGTGGAACAGCACCCAGGCCTCGAGCACCTTGGCGTCTTTGGGCAGCGGCTCGGCATCGCCGGCATGCAGGCGCGCCCACTGCTTCTTCACGGCAGCGGCGTCGAGGTCGAACAGGTCGTACGGGTAAGCAGTCCACTTGGCCATGTCAGTGTCTCCTCGTTGTGATCAATTGCGGTACGGCGCCACCAGCGAATGCAGATGGTCGCGCGATTTGGGCTCGATGTAGGGCATCAACAAACTCAGCACGTGGTACGCGCCGCGCGCCAGCGCCGGGCCGGCGGTTTCGGGTTCGAGTGCGCGGCGCGGGTCGCGCACGTACTCGAACGAGAGCCAGTAGGTCAGCACGACCAGCATTGCCGTGGCCACCGGCTCGGCCTCGCGGGCGTCGATGCGCACCGCGTTGCCGCGCGCGAGGCCGCCGAGGACGGACTGCACCGCGCGGCCCTTGGCTTTCAAGATGTGCTGGAACTGCATCTCGAGCTTGCGGTTCTTCGACAGCAGGTCGTTCAAGTCGCGGTAGAGGAAGCGGTAGGCCCAGATCGTCTCGAACAGCATGTGGAAGAACAGCCACGCGTCTTCGACGTTGCGCACGTTGTCGGCAGCCAGCAGAATTTCGGCCAACGCTTTTTCATAGCGCGCGAACAGGCCGTTGATCAGCTCGTCCTTGGCCGGGTAGTGGTAGTAGAGGTTGCCGGGGCTGATCTTCAGCTCGGCCGAAATCACCGTCGTGCTGACGTTCGGCTCACCGAAGCGGTTGAACAACTCGAGCGTCACATCGAGGATGCGCTCGGCCGTGCGGCGGGGTTTTTTGAGGGGAACAGCGGCCATGTGGGCCGGCATCTTGCACCAGGACTTGCGGCAGGTCGATACGGGGCGGCCTCAGTGTCGGCGTCAGGGCGCCTTGCGCGAGCGGCTCGCCAGCACCAGCGCAATGCCGCCGAGGATCGCCGCAGACGAGAAGACCAGGCGCAGCGTCAGCGCCTCGGACAACAGCCACACGCCGCCGAGCGCGGCCAGCGGCGGCACCGAGAGTTGCACCGTTGCCGCGCGCAGCGCTGAAAGCCGCGGCAGCGCGGCGTACCAGATCACGTAGCCGAGGCCCGAGGTGATCGCGCCGGAGGCCACGGCGAGGGCAACGCCGTTCGCATTGGCGTGCGGCGCACCAGCAAAGACGAGGCTTGCCGCGCTCAGCGCCAGCGCCAGCGGCGCGGCGCGCAGGAAGTTGCCGGCGGTCGCCGCCACCGGCTCACCGCCACCACGACCGCGCAGCGAATACACGCCCCAGGCGATGCCGGCTGAGGCCATCAACAGCGTGCCGGTCAGTGGCGGCGCGGCCAGGCCGGGTGACACCAAATACAGCAGGCCACCGATTGCGAGGGCGAAGCCGGCCCAGGCCGTGGGGGTGAAGCGCTCACCGGCTCTCAGGCCGACGACGAACATCGTCAACTGCACGGCGCCGAAGAGGATCAGCGCGCCACTGCCGGCGGGCAGCGTGACGTAGGCGAACGAGAAGCCGGCGACGTAGGCCCAGAGCATGGTCGCGGCCAGCCAGTCGGTGCGTGCGGGAGTGGGCTTGTTGCGCCAGCGCACGATGGCCCACAACACCAGCGCGCCCGAGACCAGCCGCACGCTGCCGAAGCTGGCTGCATCGATGCTCGCTTGCTGCAACGCCAGCCGGCACAGCAGTGAGTTTGCTGCAAAGGCCAGCATCGCCAACACCGTGAGCGCCATCGTGCGTGCCATGCGAGCGATGGTAGGCGCTTGGGTCATCGACCACGCACGCGGCTCGCGTCGAAAGTGCTCCCTACAATCCATCGCATGCCCGCTGTCGTGTTCGATCAGGTCGCCAAGACCTATGCCGGCGCACGCGGCGAGGTGCGTGCGTTGGGCGGCGTGTCGTTCGCCATCGAGCAAGGCGAGTTCTTTGGCCTGCTCGGCCCCAACGGCGCCGGCAAGACAACGCTGATCTCGATCCTCGCCGGCCTGACGCGGGCCACCCGCGGTACGGTCACGGTGATGGGCCACGACGTGGTGGCCGACTACGCGGCCGCGCGCAAGTCGCTCGGCATCGTGCCGCAGGAGCTGGTGTTCGATCCGTTCTTCTCGGTGCGCGAATGCCTGCGCATCCAGAGCGGCTACTTCGGCATCCGCCGCAACGACACCTGGATCGACGAGCTGCTCGCCGGCCTCGGCCTGGCCGACAAGGCCGATGTCAACACACGCCAGCTCTCCGGCGGCATGAAGCGGCGCGTGCTGGTGGCGCAGGCGCTGGTGCACAAGCCGCCGGTGATCGTGCTCGACGAGCCGACGGCCGGCGTCGATGTGGAGCTGCGGCAGACGCTGTGGGGCTTCATCGCCAACCTGAACAAGCAGGGCCACACCGTGCTGCTGACGACGCATTACCTCGAAGAAGCCGAGGCGCTGTGCGGCCGCATTGCGATGTTGAAGCAGGGCGCCGTCGTCGCCCTCGACCGCACGGCGAATCTGCTGGCCGGCACCGCGAGCACGATGCTGCGCTTCAAGACCGACGATGCGCTGCCGGTGAATGTGGCGGCGCATGCGCGCGTGACCGGACGCATTGCGCAGGTCACGGCGCACGACGCGGCCGAGGTCGAAACCCTGCTCGGCCAGTTGCGCCAAGGCGGCGTGAAGATCGAAGACCTCGAGATCGGCCGCGCCGACCTCGAAGACGTGTTCCTCGAGATCATGCAGCGCGAGACCGTGGCATGAGGGCCGAGCGCGGGGCCGCTCCCAAGCCGGCCCACATCCCCTTGGGGGATCGATCGCGGTACTCCGCGAGCGAGGGGCTCACATGAACCTCGCGGGCGCGAGAACGCTGTTCAACAAGGAAATCCTGCGCTTCTGGAAAGTCAGCGTGCAGACCGTCGCCGCGCCGGTGCTCACGGCCGTGCTCTACCTGCTGATCTTCGGCCATGTGCTCGAAGCGCATGTGCAGGTCTTCCCCGGCGTCGGCTACACGAGCTTCCTGATCCCCGGCCTGGTGATGATGAGCGTGCTGCAAAACGCCTACGCCAACAGCAGCAGCTCGCTGATCCAGAGCAAGATCAGCGGCAACCTGGTCTTCCTGCTCGTCTCGCCGCTGTCGCACTGGGCCTGGTTTGCGGCTTATGTCGGCGCGAGCGTGGTGCGCGGGCTCGCGGTGGGCGCGGGCGTGTTCGCGGTCACGGTGTGGTTTTCGCCGGCGCATTTTGAAGAGCCGTGGTGGATCCTCATCTTTGCCGTGCTCGGCGCCGGCATGCTCGGCACGCTGGGTCTGGTCTCCGGTTTGTGGGCCGAGAAGTTCGACCAGACCGCGGCTTTCCAGAATTTCTTGATCATGCCGATGACCTTTCTCTCCGGCGTTTTCTATTCGGTGCATTCACTGCCGGCGTTCTGGCAGGGCCTGTCGCACCTGAATCCGTTCTTCTACATGATCGATGGTTTTCGGCGCGGCTTCTTCGGTGTGAGTGATGTGTCGCCGTGGTTGTCGCTGGCGGTGGTGGGCGCGAGTTTTCTGATCGTCTCGGCTGTCGCGTTGCGCCTGCTGGCCACCGGCTACAAGATCAGGTCATGAAGAAACTCCCCTACGAG
>JANMHY010000310.1:0-3035 GCA_031375525.1 Burkholderiales bacterium | reverse complement strand
GAGCGCGAAGCTCGGCACGCCGCTGCCGGTGCGCTACGCCTGTCTGGTACACGACCTCGGCAAGGGCACAACACCGCGCGACGAGTGGCCGCGCCACATCGCGCATGAAAAGCGTAGCGTCGAACTCGCCGACGCGCTGGCCGAACGCCTGCGCGTGCCGGCCGATTGCCGCGAACTCGGCGAGATCGTCGCCCGCGAGCACGGCAACATCCACCGCTGCGAAACGCTCGATGCCACCGCGACCCTGCGCCTGCTCGAACGCTGCGACGCCCTGCGCCGGCCCGAGCGCTTCGAGCAGGCGCTGCTGGCCTGTGAATGCGATGCACGAGGACGCGCCGGGCGCGAAGGCGAGCCGTACCCGCAGCGCGCGCGCTTGTCCGCCGCATTGCGCGCCGTGCTCGCGGTCGATGCCACGGCCGCGGCAGCTCAAGCCGTCGCGAACGGTGCGCAAGGCCCGGCGATCGGCGAAGCGGTGCGGCGAGCGCGGCTCGCCGCGCTGTGACACCATCTCGCCACGATGAAGTTGGCAGACGGCATCCGCAAACACGGCTTTCGCAAGTGGTACGAGCGCGAGCTGCTGCAAAGCCATGCCCATCTGCTGTTGACCTTCCTCTGCATGATCGGCCTGTTCGCAGCGTTCGAGGCCTTGGGCGGCAACCGCGCCTGGAGCGATCAGGCGGTGGACCTGGTGGCGATCGTGCTGTGTGTGGTGATCGGCTTGTGGGCGCTGCGGCGCTACATGTACTTCCTCCACCACGCCGAGGCCGCCGCCAACCAGGCCGACTGTCCGCAGTGCAAAGCCTATGGCCGCTTCGCGGTCGAGTCCGAGAACGATG
This sequence comes from Burkholderiales bacterium, assembly GCA_031375525.1. Classification (GTDB taxonomy): domain Bacteria; phylum Pseudomonadota; class Gammaproteobacteria; order Burkholderiales; family Burkholderiaceae_C; genus CADEEN01. Next base: position 2,199 of record JANMHY010000310.1, on the reverse strand, counting down.
CACAGCAGACGCTCGACGTGTGCTGCCGCAAGTGCCAGCACCGCTGGACGATCAGCGACGAAGGCTCGTGATCAGATCAGCCAGCCGATACCAGCCGCGATCAGGCTCAACACGACGCTGCTAGCCAGCGGCACGAAGACCTCGCGCCCTCGCCAGCGGAAGCTGAAGTCGCCCGGCAGGCGGCCGAGGCCGAGGTGCTTGAGCCAACCGCCGATGAAGTTGAAGGCCACCAGCGCGATGACGAAGACGAGCAGCCAGCGCATGGTGGTCAGTGGCGCCCGGCCGCCCGAAGCCACTGAGCGCCCCCTCGGGGGGCAGCGAGCGCAAGCGAGCTTGGGGGCACCATGTTCAGAGGCGGTGCGAGCGATCGCCTTCGGCGAAGCCGATGGCGTCGAAGGGTGGCGCGCCTTTGACGAAACCAAGCACTTTGAAGAGTTCGCCCATTTCGTGTTCGGCGAGCAGCTTCTGCGCCGCGGCGACGGCCGGCCAGTCGCCACGTTCTCGCGCCGCATCGACCAGCGGCAGCAGGCCGCAGTTGATCAGGAAGTGGGCCTGCGAGGTGTAGCCGAGGACGTCGAACCCGGCATCCTGCGCCGTGAGCGCGACAGCGCTGAAGTTCACATGGGCGGTAATGTCCTTGTCGCCGATGTCGGCGAGCGGATCGGTGTCGCTGCGCTGCGCGCGGTGGCACATCAGCGTGCCGCCGCGGCGCTCGGGCAGGTAGTACTCGGCGTCGGGGAAACCGTAGTCGATGAAAAACGCCGCGCCGCGTTGCAGGCGCTCGGCGAGCGTGCGGATGAAGGCTTCAGCCTGCGGGTGGATTTCGGTGGTGGTGTCGGGCACGAAGGCGGCACTCACCGGCGGGCGCAGCGCCGTCTCGCGGTCGGCGAAGGCAAAGGCGCCTTCGTGCTCGGCCGCGCCGCGCTCGAACCACAGGCGGCCGTCGAAGTGCAGCAACTGCACCGGCATCGCATCGAGCACTTCGTTGCCGACGATCACGCCTTCGAGCGCATCGGGTAACGCGTCTGCCCATTGCACGCGCTCGCCAAACGCTGCGAGCCGCATGCGCTGCTGCGCGCGCAAGCCGCCGGAGAGATCGACGATGGTGTAGCGGCGCACGCGCTCGCCCAATCCTTCAAGCAACTGCGAAGCGAGCGCGCCGCTGCCGGCGCCGAACTCCCAGACCTCGTCGGTGGCCGTGGCGTCGAGCGCTTGTCGTACCTGATTGGCCAGCGCGGCGCCGAAAAGCGCGCTCATCTCGGGCGCGGTGGTGAAGTCGCCGCGCTGGCCGAAGATCTCGGCGCCGCGCGCGTAGTAGCCCAGGCCCGGCGCGTACAGCGCCGCGGCCATGAAGCGGTCGAACGGCAGCCAGCCGCCGTTGCCTGCGATCTGGCGGCGGATCAACGTCGATAATCGCCGCGCGGCTTCGGCTGCTGACCCGTTTGCTGTCATCGAACCATTGTAGGAATGGCCTCCACCACCACTCGCCCCGTCGTGCTCGTCACCGGCGCCGCCCGCCCTGTCGTTTTGGTGACCGGCGCTGCGCGCCGGGTAGGCCGCGTGATCGCGCTCGATCTGGCGGCGCATGGCTTCGACATTGCGTTGCACTACCGACGCTCGCAATCCGAGGCCGAAGCGACGGCGGCCGATGTGCGCGAACTCGGTGCGCGCGCCGAGTGCTTCGCCGCCGATCTGAGTGACGAAGCCGCCTGCCGCGCGCTCGTGCCCGCGGTGGCCAAAGCGATGCACCGCATCGACGCGGTGGTCAACAACGCCTCGCATTTCGAGTACGACAACGCCGAGACGTTCTCGTACGCAGCGATGGACGCGCACTGGCGCGCCAACACCGCGCCATCTGTGCTGCTCGCGCAAGCGCTGGCGTCGCACTTGAAGGGCTGCGACGAGATCGGCTGTGTGGTGAATCTGTCGGACCAGAAGTTGTGGAACCCGAATCCCGACTACCTGTCGTACACGCTGTCGAAGGCCGCGCTCGAAGCGGCGACGACGCTGCTGGCGCAAGCGCTGGCGCCGCAGGTGCGCGTGGTCGGCGTGGCGCCGGGCGTGACGCTGGTCTCGGGCGCGGCGATGGACGACGCCGGTTTCAAGCAAGCGCACCGGATGACGCCGCTCGGGCGCTCCTCGACGCCCGATGACATCGCGCGCACGGTGCGCTTCGCCATCGAGTCGCGCGCGATCACC
>JANMHY010000306.1:0-4435 GCA_031375525.1 Burkholderiales bacterium | reverse complement strand
CAGCGCGAAGGCGCGGCAGGCGGCGACCAGGCGCTCCTGGCGGTGGCGGCGCTCCTGCGCCGGCGTAGCGAAGACGGGCTTCTCGGGGAACTTGAGACCCGGCTGTTCGGGCTGGTAGATCGATTCGCGCTTGACGGTGTCGAGCATGGTGGAGCTCCTTTCTTCAGGTTCGGGTAACGATACGCTCTCGCAGCATGCGGTGCTGGATCTTGCCGGTGGCCGTACGCGGCATCTCGCGTTCGCCGACGAACAGCACCGAGCGCGGGCGCTTGTAGCCGGCGATGCGCTCGCGGCACCAGTCGAGCAGTTCGCGCTCGCTGGGCTGCTGGCCGGGCCGCGGCACGACGACGGCCCGCACCGCCTCGCCCCACTTTGCGTCGGGCACGCCGATCACCGCGACGTCCTGCACGGCCGGGTGCGCGGCCAGCACGGCCTCGACTTCCGAGGGATAGATGTTCTCGCCGCCGCTGATGATCATGTTGCTCTTGCGATCGACGAGGTGGATGAAGCCCTGCTCGTCGCGCCGCGCCATGTCGCCGACGCTGCACCACGCGCCGTGAAAACTCTCGCGCGTCTTCTCGGCGTTCTTCCAGTAGCCGGAAAAGACATACGCAGTGCGCGAGTGCAGCTCACCGACTTTGCCGTCGGCAACTTCGTTGCCATCGGCGTCGAGCAGCTTGATCGCACCCGAGCCGGCCCATTCGCGGCCGACCGAGCCGAGCTTGGAGATCTGTTCGTCGGGGCGCAGCACCGTCACCCAGCCGGCCTCGGTGGAGCCGTAGAGCTCGAACAGGTGCCCGTTGAGGAACAGCTCGAGGATCGCGCGCTTGGTCTCCTGCCGCGCCGGGGCCGACGAGACCAGCAACTTGCCCACGCGCGACAGGTCATGCCGCGCTTTCACTTCGGCGCTCAGGCCGAGCATCATGATGTAGTGCGTGGGCACGAGCGAGGTGAAGGTGATGCGCTCGCGCGCCAGCAGGCCGAGCAGCGCCTCGGGGTCGAAATGCGGGCGGTCGTCGACGACGATGGTGGCGCCCAGCATCGCGAAGGTGACGCTGAAGTACAGCGAGTTGGCGTGGCACAGCGGCATTACCAGCAAGGCGTTGTCGTCGCGCGTGAGGCCGAATTCGAGCGCCGTGGCCAATGCGAGCAGCGCGTTGCCTTCGTGGCTGCGCATGGCGCCCTTGGGCCGGCCGGTGGTGCCGGAGGTGTACATCAGAGCGAACAGGTCTTCGGGGCGCACGTCGATCGCGGGCGCCGTGGCACTCGCGTTGGCGATCAGTGATTCGTAGCCTTGCCAGCCGGCCGGTGGGGTTTCGGTGCCGAAGTGGATGAAGCGCGCGGCGCCGATCGGCAGCTCGGCGCGGATGCTCTCGACCACCCCGCGCAAGTCTTCCTGCACGATGAAGGCGCAGGCGTCGCTGTGCTGCACGATGTAGGCGATCTCCGGGCCGACGAGGCGGAAGTTGATCGGCACGGCGACCAGGCCTGCGCGCGCGAGCGCGACGTAGATCTCCAGCCACTCGATCGTGTTGAAGGCGAGCAGCGCGACGCGGTCGCCTTTGACGAGGCCCAGGCCGAGCAGCGCGTGGGCGAGGCGGCTTGCGCGCTCGTTCCACTGCGCGTAACTCAGCGCGCGCTTGGTGTCGCGCACGCCGATCTTGTGCGGCTGCGTGCGCGCGTGCGCGGCGATCGACTCCGCCAGCGTCAGCAATGAGCTCATGCCCGCCTCGCCTGCTCGGCCTCGTCCCACGCGGTGAGCGCCTGCCGGTCGGGCACCCAGCCCAGGCCCTTTCCGGCGTCCGAACTCAGCGCGTCCTGTGTCGTCACGACGTCGATCAGCGCCGGTGCGTTGGCCAACGCGTCTTCGATGGCGCCTTGCAAGCGCGCCGGGTCGGTGACCCGCTCGGCGTGCAGGCCGAAGGCGCGCGCCATCGCAGCGTAGTCGCTCCAGGCCAGCAGGGTGCCGACGACGCGGCCGCCATAGTTCATCTCCTGGTCGAGGCGCTCGATGTTCCAGGCCGCGTTGTTGGAGACGATGAACACCGCCTTGGCGCCGTGGCGCTTGGCGCTGTCGATCTCCATCGCGTTGAAGCCGAAAGCGCCATCGCCCGTGATCGCGACGACCTGGCGCTCGGGGTGCAACAGCGCAGCGGCCACTGCGTAAGGCGTGCCGACTCCCAGGCAGCCGAAGGCACCGGCATCAAGGTAGGTGCGCGCGTCGAGCCCCATGCGCGCGAAGCTGAGCAGGTCTCCGCCGTCGGCTATTGCGATCGCGTCGGGCTTCAGCACTTTGCGCAGCGCGGCGAAGATGTGGTTCGGGTGCATGTGGCCCTCCTTGCCTGCGGGCGCGGTCGCCATGCCTTCGGCGTACTTGGCGGCGCGCTTGACATGCTCGGCGCGCAGCGCGGCGGTCCACGCGGTGTCGAGTGCTGCCGATGGCGACTTCAGCGCATCGGCCAGTGCCTCCAGCGCCAGGCCCGCATCGGCCAGCAGCTCGACCTCGCCGCGGCGGTTGTCACGCAGTTCGTCGGCATGGTCGGCGATACGGATGAATTTAGCTTGCTTGAAGACGGCCGGCGAGCCGTAGCCCATCTGGTAGTCGAGCTTGCGACCGACGACCAGCACGAGATCCGCTTCCTGCATCGCGCGGGCACGCACGGCGCCGACGACGCCGCGGTGTGCGCCATCGACGAGGCCGCGGCTTTCCTGCGTGTCGAGATAGACCGCGCCGCTGGCGTCGAGCAGCCGGGTCAGTGCTTCGCCCTTGCCGCGCGCGCCCCGGCCGGTGATCACCAGCGGACGGCGCGCTGTGCGCACCAGCGCCGCGGCCTGCGCGACAAGTGCTGTGTCGGGCTGCGCGCGCGGGCGCGACTTGGGCGCCATGTGCTCGTCGAGCACGCAGGCCGGGTGCACCGTCACGCGCAGCACGTCGGTCGGGATCTCGAGGTACACCGGCCCGGGCGCACCGCCATCGCCCTCGGCGATCGACCAGGCCTTGTCGAGATCGCGCGCGATCTGCTCGGCCACGCGCAGCGTGCGCGCATGGCGCGTCACCGGCGCGAGGATGGCCACATGGTCGATGCCTTGCAGCGGGCCGAGGTCGTCTTGCGGCACGGGCGGGCAGCCGCCGATCAGCAGCACCGGCACGCGCTCGAGGTGGGCGTTGGTGATCGCCGTGACGCAGTTGGTGACGCCGGGGCCGGCGGTCGCCATCGCGATGCCGATGCCACCCGAGAGCAGCGCGTGCGCGTGCGCCATGTGCACGGCCGCGCCCTCGTCTCGCACGTCGACGATGCGCACGCCGAGCTGCGCCAGATGGTCCCAGATCGGCTGGATGTGGCCGCCTTGCAAGCCGAAGATGCGGTCGACACCGCGCGCGACGAGGAAGCGCGCGACGATTTCGGCGACGCTGCGCTGGGCGGTGGGGGCGGCGGGCATGGACGTTCTCCGGCAGGCAATGACCACGACTTTAGTATTCTGAATTCAGAGTTCGAATAGGGAAATCCCGAATGAACTCTGAATTCGGTGTGCGGTGTTCTTGCTACACTGGCTCCATGAAAGCCCTCGCGCTGGCTCCCAACCTCGTCGAACAGGTGCGCGAAGCGATCCTGAGCGAAATTGCCTCGGGCCAGTTGGCACCGGGCGAACGCATCATTCAGGAGCAGATCGCCAAGACGCTCGGCGTCTCGCGCCAGCCGGTGCAGCAGGCCTTGCTGCTGCTGCGCAACGAGGGCGTACTGCGCGACGCTCCCGGCCGCGGCCTGGCGGTGGCGCCGCTGGAGCCCGATCAGGTGCAGCACATGTACGACATGCGCGCCGTGATCGAGGGCCTGGCCTGCCGCCTGGCCGCCGAGCACAACGCCGAACGTGCGGCCAAGCTAGGCCCAGCCCTGATCGACGCCGGCCGCAAGGCGGTGGCCAGCGGCTCGGTGGCCAAGATGGTGGCCGCCGACATGAAGTTCCACGAGTTCATCTACGGCCTGTGCAGCAACCCACTCGTCGCGCCGGCAATGGCTACCCATTGGACGCACACCCAGCGCGTGATGGGCGAAGTGTTGATCAAGGACGAAACGCCGCGCGACATCTGGAACCAGCACGCCGCCATCCTCGACGCTATCGCGCGGGGCAGCGCAGCCAAGGCCGAAACCCTGGCACGCAGCCACATCACGCAAGCCGCAGATTTCATGGTGGCGCGGCTGCAAGGCAAGAGGAAGTCCGCGAGGCCCTGAGTTGTGCCGAGTTGCTGCATGGGCAAGGTCGGCTTCAGGGCTGGTCGCGCAAGGTCCGCTCCTGTTAAGGGTTGTGGGACACCTGCCCGGCGAGCGGCACTGAGCGTCGAGCCGGCGCGACCTGAGGGCAGGTGTCCCACAAGCCTCGAGGGAGGAAACCGCGGCGAGTGGCACCGCAGTTGTTCAACGCGCTATGGTGATTT
>JANMHY010000278.1:0-6980 GCA_031375525.1 Burkholderiales bacterium | reverse complement strand
GCCTCTGTATGTCCTCTGCGAACCTCTGCGTCCTCTGCGCCTCTGCGGTGATTGAAACTCAAAACCCATCAGAACCGCTCCAACTCGGGAAACGGCAGCAGCCCCTTCTTGACATGCATCTTGCCGTACTCGGCGCAGCGCTGCAGCGTCGGGATCACCTTGCCGGGGTTCAGCGTGCCCGCAGGGTCGAAGGCGTGCTTGACGCCTTCCATCTGCGCGCGCTCTTCCGGGCTGAACTGCACGCACATCGAATTGAGCTTTTCGACGCCGACGCCATGCTCGCCGGTGACGGTGCCGCCCATGGCGACGCTGGTCTCCAGGATGTCGGCGCCGAAGAGCTCGCAGCGGTGCAACTGGTCCGGGTCGTTGGCGTCGAACAAGATCAGTGGGTGCAGGTTGCCGTCGCCGGCATGGAAGACGTTGCAGCACTTGAGGCCGTACTTCTTTTCCATCTGCGCAATAGCGATCAGGATGTCGGCCAGGCGTTTGCGCGGGATCGTCGAGTCCATGCACATGTAGTCGGGGCTGATGCGGCCCGACGCCGGGAACGCGTTCTTGCGCCCGCTCCAGAATTTCAGGCGCTGCGCTTCGTCGGTGCTGACCTCGCAGCGCGTGGCGCCGCAGCGTTGCAGCACCGCTTCCATGCGCTCGATCTCTTCGGCCACTTCTTCGGGCGTGCCGTCGGATTCGCAAAGCAGGATCGCTTCGGCGCTGAGGTCGTAGCCGGCGTGGACAAAATCTTCGACCGCCGCCGTCATCGGCTTGTCGAGCATCTCCAGACCCGCCGGGATGATGCCGGCGGCGATGATCGATGCCACCGCGTCGCCGGCTTTGCGCACGTCGTCGAAGCTGGCCATGATGCAGCGCGCGAGTTTCGGTTTCGGCACGAGCTTCACGGTCACTTCGAGCGTGACGGCCAACATGCCTTCACTGCCGACAATCAGCGGCAGCAGATCCAGCCCCGGCGCGTCGAGCGCGTCGCTGCCGAACTCGACCGGCTCACCTTCCACGGTGAAGCCGCGCACCTTGAGCACGTTGTGCAGCGTCAGGCCGTACTTCAGGCAATGCACGCCGCCGGAGTTCTCGGCCACGTTGCCGCCGATCGTGCAGGCGATCTGGGAGGACGGATCCGGCGCGTAGTACAGCCCGAGCGGCGCCGCGGCCTCGCTGATGGCCAGGTTGCGCACGCCGCATTGCACGACGGCCGTGCGCGAGGCCTTGTCGAGCTTGATGATGTTGTTGAACTTGGCCAGCGCCAGCGTCACCCCCATCGCATGCGGCATCGCGCCGCCCGACAAGCCGGTGCCGGCGCCGCGCGCCACCACCGGCACTTGCAAGGCGTGGCAGGCCTTCAACACCGCGGCCACCTGCGCTTCGGTCTCCGGCAAGGCCACGGCCAGCGGCAACTGGCGGTAAGCCGTCAGGCCGTCGCACTCATAGGGCACCGTGTCCTCGCCCTGCCACAGCAGCGCATGGGCAGGCAGCACGGCAGCGAGCGCGGCGACAACGGTTTGCTGGCGCTGGAAACGCTCGGCGGCAACGAGGGGCAAAGGCGCATTCATCGTGGCCTGACTGTACCGGGCCGCGACCATTCACGCGGGCGCTGCGCTTGCGTACGGATTTGCGCCGCAGACATGAATCCGATGCGGCGCAAACGGCCGCCGGCCTGGCGCCGAGCCGCAGAATCGCTGCCTGCCCGTGGGTCAGCCGCGGCCGCGCCGGCGCGCCGCGACGCCCAGCACCGCCAGACCGGTGAGCATCAGCGCATAGGTGCCGGGTTCAGGAATCGGCGGGACACCGGAGAAGGTGTTGGCCGCGACGACACTGAGGAACGCGCCGCGCGGCGCGCCACCCAGCCAGGTCGAAGGCACGCCCGAGCTTGCAAAGTAGGTCTGCTCGCCCGTCAGCTCGTCGGACACCAGGTTGTCGCCGAGGATCAGGGCGTTGGGGCCGCTGAAGCTGTCGCTGCGATCGGCCCGCAAGGTGCACAAACGGCCTTGACACAGATTGGAGACGACGTAGATGCCGGCCGACTCGTGATCGAGCAGGCGCGCGCCGCCAAAGGCGTCTGTCTGGAAGCCCGCGGGGTTCGCAAGCGGCAGGCCGTCGTCGCTGTAGGTGTAGCTCAGCGACGCGCTGACGAACACCGATTGGCCCGGCTCGACCATGGCGGCGAACGACGTGCTGGCGCAGGGCTGCTCCGTGCGCGAACCATCTGCAGCGACGATGCCGCAGCTGATGTTGGTCCACTCGTAGGTCAGCGTGGTCTCGGCGCGGGCGCAGGCGCCTGCCAACGCCAGCAGCGCCACCGCGGCGGCTCTTGCCAAGAATGAGGTCATCGGCGAGCTCCTTTGGTGCAGCTACTGCACAGGAGCGCGCCGACGCGCCGCGACGCCCAGCACCGCCAGACCGGCGAGCATCAGCGCATAGGTGCCGGGTTCAGGAACCGGCGCAACACCGGAGAAGGTGGTGACCGAGGCGTGGAAGAAGGCGGAGCGCGTGCCGCCAGACAGCAGGGTCGACGGCACGCCCGAGCTGGCGAAGAAGCCAACCGCGCCGGACGTTTCGTCAGGCACCGTGTTCTCGCCGATGATCAGGCCGGTGGGGCCGCTGAAACTGTCGAGGCGATCGGGTGGGACGCCGAACAAGAGGCACGAACGACTTTGGCACAGATTGGAGGTCATGAAGATGACGGCGGCCTCGTGATCTATCGAGCGTCCGTGGCCCAAGGCGTCCGTCTGGAAGATGCCGAGGTGCTCGAGCGGCAGGCCGTCGTCGCTGTAGGTGTAGCTGAGCGAAGCACTGACGAACACCGCTTGGCCAGGCTCGACCATGGCGGCGAACGACGTGCTGGCGCAGGGCTGCACGGTGCGCGAACCATCTGCGGCGATGATGCCGCAGGTGATGTTGGTCCACTCAAAAGTCAGCGTGGTCTCGCCGCGCGCACAGACACCTGCCAACGCGAGCAGCGATAGGGCTGCGGCTCTTGCCAAGAATGAGCTCATGAGCGAACCCCCTTGTTGCAACTGCCGGATACCCTTTACAGCATAGGCCACGCAGTGATCTATTTCAATCCGGCGTGGCTGCTCAGGCGGTGTCGCTCGTGAAGACCGTCAGTACGCCGGTGTAGCCGTACAAATGCTGGTGCCCGATCTCGCCGGCGGCAAAGAACCCGGCCAACGGCACGTCGCCGAGCGCATGGCGGATGACTTGCAGCTCGGCCGACGGCGCGCCGAAGTGCGGTCCGCCGCGTCCGGCGCAGCTCACGTACACGGCGCCGCGGATGCGCGAGGCGCTGTCGGCCGGCGCGGCCGGCGCCGCGGCCAGCGCCGTGGCCAGCTCGGCCGGCTCCGGCGCCAGCTCTTCGCGGATCTCGGCGCAGATGCGCGTCAGGTCGCGCCGCGCGGCGGCCACGTCGCGGTGGCAGAACGCCAACGTCATGCCCGGCTCCACCATGTCGGCCACCGCCACGCCGTGGCGCCCCGGGTCGAGGCCGACGAGGTGGCGCACGCGCACGTCGTCGCCGAAGGCGCGGTGGCGCAGGCGCGATTTGTCGACAGCGTTGACCGGCAGCGGCGCGCTCGGCGCGGCCAGGCCGACCAGCGTTTCACGCAACGCGAGCATGGCCTGGCGTGGCTCATCCAATGTCAACTTCAAGTCATCGAGCAGGCATTGCAGCGCCGGCTTGCCGTCGAGTTCGGTGACGACGTTGCGCTCGGCGCCGGTGATGCGCCGCTGCGGCCCGATCGGCTGGCAGCCCTGCGTGACGCGCGAGACGATGCCGACGTCGCGCGTGAAGGCCACGCCCGACAGGCCGCCTTCGTACACGCCTTCGGCGATCTGGCAACTGCGCGTGCGCGACGCCGCCACACCGCCGAAGAGGTAGCCGCTCGTGGTGCGCGCGGACAGATCGTCGAGCAGCTCGGCGAGATCGTGGGCGCGCGCGTCGGCGTGCACGAGCGCCGTGGCCGGGTCGATCTGACCGAGCGGCTTGGCGCCGGAGAAAACGCGAAAGCGGCCCTGCGGCAAGGTGGACAACATCAGCACCAGCGCCGGCTCGTCGAAGTATTCGACGCCGCTGGCGCAGACGCCGATGCCGACCGTGCCCGCCCAGGCCACGCCCGGCCAGCGCGCATGCAGCGCGTCGTACAAGGCCTGCGCATGCGGCGCGTAGTGGTCGGTGAAATAGACCAGGCCGAGCGCCGCTTCCTGGCTGCCGTGCTGGCGCTCGATCTGCGCTGCGGCCAGCGACAGCGCGCCCTTCCAGTCCGGGTGCGCGGCGTGGCCGACGATGAAGCGCGGCATGTCGGATCCGCGGTTTGCGCGCGCCTAACGCCGAGCGGCGTTGCGCTTTCGAGCGCTCGACGCCGACGCTGTCTTGGCTGACGCCACAGCCGCTTTGGCCATCGCACCGGCCACCTTGCGTGGCGCCTGCACCGCCTTCTTCAGCGTCTCTTCGGCGGCATCGAAACTCTGCTTGACCATCGTCCCGGCGAGCGTCTTGGCGGCGTCGCCGCCGCTGTCCTTCATCGCCGTCGTGGCGAGCTGCGTGAACTGTTTGGTCAAAGCGCCCCACCATTGCATCGGGTCGACCGCCGGGGTCGCCGCCTGGGCAGGCGATGACTTGCGGCCGCTGCGCGCGGCCGTTTTTTGCTCGGCTAGCACCGGCTGCATCGGCGGCTCGTTCACCTTGAGCGAATCGCGCAGCGCCGTCAGCGGCACGTTCATCGTCTTCAGCGTCGACAGCGTCATGCGCTGCACTTCGAGGGCCTGGATGGTGACGGCGAGCATGCGTGCGTTCTGCTCGAGCCAGAACTGCACCGTGCGCAGCTCCTCGATGCGCCGCTCCAGCTCCTCCGGGTTCAGCGTCGGCGCGACCCACTGGCCGATCGACGGCAGCGCCTGCCCGGCGTTCTTGACCAGGCCCTGCAAGAAGTCGAAACCCGGCACGAGCTTGGTGAAGTTCTGCGATGCATCAGTCATGCGGGTCTCCTGTGTTGTTGCCTGCGATCCTAGCGAAACTCCACGCGTTCCACACGAAAACCGCGCGCTTTCAACAGCGCCGGCAGCGCCTTCGGCCCCGTCATGTGCAGCGCACCCACGGCGATGAACAGGCGCTGGCCCTCGCCGTGCAGCGCATCGATGCGATCGGCCAGCGCCGGGTTGCGCTCGTCGTTGAGCGCCGTCAGCATCGCGCGGTCATCGTCGGTCTTGATGCAACCGCACCAGCGCTCGTAGTTTTCGATCTCCCTCAGATCGCCGCGCTCCCAGGCCGTGGCCATGCGCAGCAGCACCTGGCGGCCCAAGCCGCTGTGCATCTGCTCGAGTGTCGATGCCAGGGTGCGCTCGGCCTGCGCCGCGTCGGGCGGAATCAGCGCCGCCAGTTGCTGCTCGGGCGTTTCGAGCGAGACCGTGCGCAACTGGCGTGCCCGCGCCATGCCGGCGAAGACGATTTCCTGCCCGTACGCCACGTGCAACCCGTCGCGCGCCGCGTCCAGCATCATCGCCGTCATCGCTTGCATCATCGGATGCAGGCCGGCCAGCGCTTGTGCCGGGATGCAGGCGCGCGCTAGCACTTGTGACAGTTGCGCGTCGAGTGCCGCCGGCAGCTTCGCGCTGCCGGGGCCGGCGCTGCGCAAGCTGCCCTGCAGCGCGGGGTCGAGCGGGTCGAGCTCGAAGGCCAGCGTCTGCGCATCGGCCAGCGCGGCGCGCAGCTTGGCGCCGGGGAAGGCCCATTCGAGCTTGCCGACGTGGATGGTGCCGAAGAGGTGGTGCGTGCGGCCGTCTTTGCCGATGCGCCACAGAAAGCCGCGGTCCTTGGCCTGTGCCTGCGCGGCCTGCACTTGCTGCGATGTCGGCGCCGTGGCCTGCGGTGGGCAGGAGGCTGCAGGTTGCGCTTGCGCACCCAGCGCAGCCAGAAGCAGACACCATGCAAGACCGGCTTTGCTCATCGCATCGGCTCCAGCGTCATGACGCCATCGCGTTGCGACAGCCGCAGTTTCGAAATCACGTCCATGCCCAGCAGCGGCGAGTCCAGGCGCGGCAGCACGCCGACGCGCAGACGCTCGGCCACCACGCCGCCTTGCAGCGACACGTCGGCGCGAGCAATGCGGCCATCGACCACGCCGCCGGCGGTGGACGAGCGCACCGCGCCTTCGAGCACCAGCCCGGCGTCCTGCGCCAGCGCCAACGGCAAGGCCGTGCTGGTGGCGCCGGTGTCGACGAGAAAGACCACCGCCACGCCATTGACGCGACCCGGCCAGTAGAAGTGCCCGTCCGGCGCGCGCTTCAATTCGATGCGCCCGTTGGCCGCGTCGAACGAGAAGCGCGAGCGCTCGGCCCGGTGCTGCATCGCCTGCACGGCGACGAAGAGGGCGGTTGCGATCAGCAGCCAGACGGTGATGAGCTTCCACGAGCGCGACATGGCGCTACGATGCCATGAAACCCGCCGCCTCCACGATGCGCGCTCTCTTTCACTTGGCCTATCACGTGCACGACTTGCCGGCTGCACGCGCCTTCTATGGCGGCGTGCTCGGCTGCGCCGAAGGCCGCAGCACCGAGACCTGGGTCGATTTCGATTTCTTCGGCCACCAGATCTCGCTGCACTTGGGCGCGCCGTTCGCAACGACGAACACCGGCCGTGTCGGCGACACGCTGGTGCCGATGCCGCACCTGGGTCTGGTGCTGCGGGCCGGCGACTGGCACGCGCTGGCCCAGCGTCTGCGCGCGGCCGGCACGGCGTTTGTCATCGAGCCGCACCTGCGCTTCGCCGGCCAGCCCGGCGAGCAGTGGACGATGTTCTTCCGCGACCCGAGCGGCAACCCGATCGAGGTCAAGGGGTTTGCGGATCTGGAACGGGTGTACGAGCGCTGAGTACCGCGCCCCGCGCCGCTCGGCGCGTCTTCATGCGGCCACGCGTGTGAATTCCGCCGTCCAGTTGATCTCCCACGACCGACCGCCATCCGGCGAGAACGATTGCT
>JANMHY010000273.1:0-4421 GCA_031375525.1 Burkholderiales bacterium | reverse complement strand
CGTCGCCCAACTTCAGGTCGTCGTAGGTCATGTAGATCTTGAACGAGGTGTAGCCCTCGGCGATCAGCGCCGGCAGCTCCTGCATCAGCACCGCGGGCGTCGGGTCGCTGACGATCAGGTGGAAGGCGTAGTCCACATGCGCCTTGCCTTCGGCGCGGCGGTGGTAGTCGTCGACTGCAGCGCGCAGCGAGTGGCCTTTGACCTGCGCGGCGAACGGGATCACGGTGGTGGTGCCGCCGCAGGCCGCGGCGCGCGTGCCGCTGTCAAAGTCGTCGGCCATGCGCGCCGGCGGCGTCATCGGCTGGTCGAGATGGCAATGCGCATCGACGCCACCGGGCGTGACGATCCGGCCCGCGGCGTCGATCTCGCGCGGGGCGACGGGCAGGCCCTGCGCCAGCGCGACGATGCGGCCCTGTGCGATGCCGATGTCGGCGTCGAAGACATCGGCCGCGGTGGCCACGCGGGCGTTGCGCATCACGAGGTCGAGCGGGGTCATCCGCGGCTGCCCTCGAACACCGCGCGCGCCTCATCCTCCAACGCCGGGCCGCCTACTTCGACGCGTCTTGTGCCGCTGGCCAGCACGTCGCGGCAATGCAGTGCGAGTTCGTCGGCGTGAGCGCCGCCGAGCGCCGTCATCGACTCGATCGACAGGCCATAGATGACGCGGCCGACGCCGCCCCAATAGATCGCGCCGGCGCACATCGGGCACGGTTCGCCGCTCGCGTAGACGGTGCAGTGCGCGAGCCGTGCGCGCGCGAAGCGCAGAGAGGCCTCGCGCATCAGATTGAGTTCGGCGTGGCCGGTGCAGTCGCGCGTGGTCACTTGCGTGTTGACGGCTTCGAGCAGCACACACGCCTGCGCATCGACCAGCAGCGCGCCATAGGGCGGGTTGCCGGCGGAGCGCGCCCGCGCCGACAGCGTGATCGCCGCACGCAACAACCGCTCATCGGCAGGGCTCATGCGCGGATCAGGGCCCCACGCACAGGTTCGGCACTGTCAGGCGTGTCAGCAAGTGCGGAGACGCCACGGCCGAAGACGGGTAGTGCGCGAGCGCCTTCTTGAATTCAGGGTGGTTGAAGGCCGCGCGGAAAAGAGCCACCGACTCCCACAGCGCATAGTTCATGAACACCGTGCTGCCCGCGATCCCCTGATGCAACTGGGTCGAGATATAGCCCGGCTGCTGCTTCATCCAGTTGGCATCGGCCTCCCAGGCCACGAGGAGCGCCGGGATGTCTTCCTTGGCCACCTGAAAGATGCTCACCAGGACCACGGGGGCTACGTCCGCACCGAGCTGCGCAAAGATGGGAACGTCTTGGTCGAGTGGTTTGAGCTGAAGCATGGGGTACGCCCTTTGGGTTGATCTGCCGCTGGGCAGTATGGACTTCGGTCGGCCTCAGCCCGGCAGCACCGACATCGATTGCGTCCACGGCGTGATCTGGAACGGCAGGTGGTGCGGCTGCTTCGGATCTGTGATGTCGAATTCCAAGATCAGCTTGGTGTGGAAGTTGTCGGGCAGCTTGGCGCCGATGCGCTTGTAGTACTCGCCGATATAGACCACCGCCTGGTAGCGGCCGGGCTTGATGGTCTCGGGCGTCAGCAGCGGCCCTTCGGGCGGACGGCCGTCGACATTGGTGCTCACCGACTTGAGCAGCTTCGAGGTGTTGCCCTCGACGGCCAGGAAATCGATGCGCATGCCGTTGGCCGGTGCGCCGGTGTAGAGGTCGAGCACATGCACGGTCACGCGGCCGGCCGGCGCCGCCTGCGCAAAGGCGCTCGCGCTCGTCGCACACAGCAGCGCAGCGGCGGCCGCGCGGAGAAATTGGGAACGGTTCATGGTGGACTCCTGGTTCAGCTACCGCGGTAGGTCATGTAGCTCCAGGGCGAGAAGTACAGCGGGATGTGGTAGCGCGACTGCGCGTCGTAGATCGCCACGCGGATCGGCACCACGTCGAGGAACTCGGGGTTGGTCTGCGCGATGCCCATCCGCTTGTAGTACTCGGCGACGTGGAAGACGATCTCGTAGCGGCCGACCTTCAGGTCGGCGTCGTTGAGCAGGTTCTCGGTGACGCGGCCCTCCTCGTTGGCGCGCACCGTCTTGATCAGCTTGCGCGTCTCGCCTTCGATCGCGTACAGGTCGATGCGGATGCCCGCCGCCTGCTTGCCGGTGTAGGTATCCAGCGCGTGGGTCGAGAGCTTTGGCGGCAGCTTGGCCGGCGGCGGCGCGGTTTGCGCCAAGGCTGGAAGCGAGGCCGCGCCGAGCAGCGCAGCGGCCAGGAATGTCTTGAATCGAGTCACGGTTGTTTCTCCTTCGGGGTGGATGAGATCAGCGTATCGGCGACTGCTTGCGCGGCGAGCAGCACGTTGTCGAGCACGGGCACCGACAGCCGCGGCTGCAGCGACAGTGCCAGCCCGGCGAGCGCCGCGCCGCCGAGCAGGATGCATTCGGCGCCGGCATCGATGCCCAGCTGCGATGCGGCCACGAGCGCATCGAGCGCGTCCTCGGGATCGGCCGCGATGCGCGCGCCCGTCCAATCGATCGTGTGGATGCCGACCAGTCGCTCGTCGAGCCGGTGCGTGCGCGCAAAGCGCGCCAGCATCGGTGCCCACGCATGACCGCCGGTGACGACTGCAAAGCGCCCTCGCCGCGCAGCGGCCTCGAAGCTCGATTGCGCCAGGCCGATCACCGGTACGCGCGACTGCTCGCGCAGGGCCAGCAGCCCGGGGTCGCCGAAGCAGGCCAGCAGCACGGCGTCGTGACCGTCGTGGAAGGCCTCGTAGGCGTCGAGCGCCGCAGGCGCGGCCTGCGCGTAGGCGGCCTCGTCGGCGATGTAGGCGGCGCCGAAGCGCGCCGTCGCACCCTCCCACCGCACACCCGGCTGGGCACGCCGGCAAGCGGCCAGCACCATCTGCGTGACCGCGCCGGTCGTGTTCGGGTTAATCACCAGCACGCGTTTCATGGGTTGGGCCGCCGGCTTGTCATGCGAGGGCGAACAACCGACCCCAACCGCGCACGCGGCGCGGATCGGCACCGGCCAGTTGCAAGGACTTCCAGACCACGGTGGCCACGCTGTCGTAGATCGGGATGCCGGTCGCGGCCTCGAGTTCGGCCACCAGCGGTCCGCCCCGCAGGTTCGTGCACAGAACCACGATGGCGTCCGGCTTCGCCTCGGCCACCTGCCATACCAGCGAACACAGGCGGTCGGCGTCGACTTCGGCGAACGAGAAGTTGTCGCGCAGGCCGAGGTGCCGTTCGGCCACGCACTCGTAGCCGGCGGCCGCGTAGTTGGCGACGATCTTCGCCTGCACATCGTCGAGATAGGGCGTCACGAGGCCGAAGCGTCGCACACCGGTAAGCGCGAAAACTTCGTTCAGCGCCAGCACCGAAGTGCACGCCGGCAGGCCCGTGGCCTCGGTGATGCGCCGGCACAGTTGCTCGTCGGTCTCGAAGCCGCGCCAACTCGCCGACGTGCCGCTCCAGCCGATGACGCCGACCTTGGCGTGCGACAGCAGCTCGGCGGCGTGCAGAATTTCGCTGTCGTCGAACTGACCCAGCGCCTGCTTCGTCAGCGCGATCTCGGTCACCTTGAAGCGACCGAAATGCGCGCTGGCTTCGGGCAGGTCGGCGATCATCGCCGTGGTCACCGGCTCCAGCGTCGTGTTCGACGAGGGCGTCAGCATGCCCAGCCTCAGCCGTGTGCTCACGCGATCGCCTTCAGATTGGTGCGCTCCTTGGAAACGCAGAAGATCAGCAGCGCCGTGGCGATGAACTCGACCGCCGCGATCATCAGCAGGCCGTTGCCGTACTGGCCGGTGGTGGTCTTCAGGTAACCCAGCAATTGCGGCGAGAAGTAGCCCGCCAGGTTGGCGACCGAGTTGATGACCGCCAGGCCGACGACGATGGCCGTGCCCGACAGGTAGCGCCCGGGGATCTGCCAGAACACGGGGATCGCACCCATCGTGCCGGCCGACGACAGCGCCAGCGACAGCATCACGCCGGTGGCGCTGCCCTGGCTCAGGAAGTAGGCCGTCAGCAAGAGGCCGGTGGCGCCGATCGCCGCGGCGACCGCCGTGTGGTTGCGGATCTCCTTGTGCTTGTCGGCCAGCCAGCCGTTGACGATCATGCCGGCCCAGCCGCAGCCGTAGATGCCAGCCAGCACCCAGCCGAGGGTCTTGATGTCCTTGAAGCCGACCTCGCGCATGATGCTCGGGCCGTAGTACACCAGCGTGGCATTGCCGGCGATGATGCAGAAGTAAACCGCGATCAGCGTCCACATGCTGGGCTGGCGCAGCGAGCCCCAGACGCTGTGTTCGCGCGGGCCGAGCACGGCGGCTTCGGCCGAGAGTTCATGCTCGACGTGGGCCTTCTCCTTGGGCGTCAGCCACTTGGCCAGCTTGGGCGAATCGGTGAGCACGAACCAGGC
>JANMHY010000264.1:0-1861 GCA_031375525.1 Burkholderiales bacterium | reverse complement strand
GTTGCCGGCTATTGGAGTAGTCGGCCCGCATCACGTAGTACCGCCACAGCCCAGACAGAATCAGGAACTTGCTCGGCGCATCGTCGACGCGTTCGCTCAGTTCGCGGGCTCGCTCAAAGGCCTGACCCACCTCGGGCGGGGAATAGCCCATCGAACTGCCCAGCGCCGTCCCGAGATTAGCCTGTAGCAGCAGTTCCTTGCGGTCGCGCTCAATGCCCTCGGGCAGCGATTGCTGGACTTGCAGCCCGCTGTGCAGGTGCCCGATCGCCTCGGCGTTGGCGAAGCGGTGTATGGCGCGGCGCGCCGCTTCGAGCCAGTAACCGACGGCCTTGTCGTGCAGTCCGGCCACGCTGCAGTGATGCGCCGCCAATTCCGGCGCCATGGCGACACGCTCCGGAAACCGCATCTCCAGCGCTTCGACAATGGCCCGATGCAGCACCTGCCGCCGGCTTTTTAATAGGCTGGCGTAGGCCGCGTCCTGCACCAACGCGTGCTTGAAAGTGTATAGGGCCTCTGGCGGTGAGCCGCGCCGCGAGATCAGTTCCGCGTTCGCCAGTTGCGCCAGCGCCGCTTGAAGCTTGTCCTGGGATAGCGGCGATACGGTCGACAGCAGGTCGTAAGGAAACTCGCGTCCGATGCATGCGCCGATCTGCGCTACTTCGCGCGCTTCAGACAGCCGATCCAGACGCGCCATTAGGCTGTCCTGCAGGGTCGATGGGATCGCGAGGGCGGTCAGCGGGCCGGTCAGCTCGTAGCCGTTTTCACCCAGCCGCACGATGCCACTTTCCAGCACGGCTTTGGTTAGCTCCTCCACGAACAGTGGCACGCCGTCGGTTTTGGCCACAATCTGCTCGAGCACTTCTGCCGGCAGCGTCTTACCGCCCGTGACCCGCTCGGCCAGCTCGGCGCCGAGCCGGCGGTTTAAGCGGTTCAGGCTGAGGGCGGTCACATGGGCCTCGCCACTCCAGCGTGGGACGTACTCGGGTCGATAGGCAATCAGCAGCAGCACCGGCAGCCGCGCGATACGCGACACCAATAGCTCCAGCACTTCTTGTGTGGTCGGATCAACCCAGTGGACATCTTCGAACACCATCAGGATTGGCTGCCGCTTGGCCAGGCCGGCCACTTGGTTTGCCAGCGCTTCGAGTGTCAGTTCCTTCTGCTTCTGCGGCGAATAGTTAAGCGGTGGGTAACGATCCACCGGGAGGGACAGCAGGGCCGCAAACAAGGAGGCGACCCTACCGATCTCTTCCTCACCCAATGCCAGCTTCAACAGGGCTTCGATTTTGTCGAGTTTGTCCTCGGCGTTGTCGTCTTTGCTGAAGCCAGTGGCCCGCTCGAATTGCTCGATTACCGGATACAAGGCGCTTTGCGTGTGGAACGGCGAGCATTGATAGCGCAACCGTGCGTGGGGCTCGTGCTCGATGGTCTCGCGCAGGGCGCGCGTGATGCGGCTTTTGCCAATTCCGGGCTCGCCGCTGAGCAAAACCAACTGCCCATCGCCGGCCTTGGCCGTCTCCCAGCGGCGTAGCAGCAGCGCTAGTTCCTCTTCGCGGCCCACCAGCGGTGTGAAGCCCGCGTGGCCGTGTACCGCCTCGAAGCGTCCTTCGCTAAGGCTTTCTGCGACCACGCGCCAGGCGTGAACCGGTTCCGTAATTCCCTTGAGATCATGTTCGCCCAGATCGGCCAATTCAAACGCGTTGCCGACTAATCGCCGCGTGGAAGAGGCGATGACGATTTGATCGGCGCTGGCCAAGCCTTGAAGTCGCGCGGCGAGATTGGGCGTAGAGCCCACCGCCAACTTTGACTGCTCGCCGACACCCGCTTGTTCACCGACGACGACCGGGCCGGTGGCAATGCC
>JANMHY010000218.1:0-5333 GCA_031375525.1 Burkholderiales bacterium | reverse complement strand
CCGGCTTGCGCCCACTGCGGCTGGCGCGTGCGCAGCGTGCCGAGCCAGAGGAAGAGCACGAAGGCGACGACGTACATCAGGCCGTACCAGTGGATGCCCACCGGGCCGAGCTGCAAAGCGATCGGGTTGAACTGCGGGTGCGTCAGCATCGAAGCCAAGGTTTCGAGAGTCGAAAAAGGAGATTGTCACCGCTATAGTGAAAGCTCATTTCAGGACTGCTGCCATGACCGACGAAGCCAACCGCCGCTCGAAGAACATCACGCAAGGCGTCGCCCGCGCGCCCAACCGCTCAATGTATTACGCAATGGGCTACGAGGCCGGCGACTTCGTCAAGCCGATGATCGGAGTGGCCAACGGCCACTCGACGATCACGCCGTGCAACTCGGGCTTGCAGAAGCTCGCCGACGCGGCGATCGATGCGATCAAGGCCGCCGGCGCCAACCCGCAGGTCTTCGGCACACCGACGATTTCCGACGGCATGGCGATGGGCACCGAGGGCATGAAGTATTCGCTGGTGTCGCGCGAGGTCATCGCCGATTGCGTCGAGACCTGCGTCGGCGGCCAGTGGATGGACGGCGTGCTGGTGATCGGCGGCTGCGACAAGAACATGCCCGGCGGCATGATGGGCATCCTGCGCGCCAACGTGCCGGCGATCTACGTCTATGGCGGCACGATCCTGCCCGGCCGCTACAAGGGCCAGGACCTCAACATCGTCAGCGTCTTCGAGGCCGTCGGCCAGTTCTCGGCCGGCAAGATGAGCGAAGAGGATTTCTACGAGATCGAGAAGCGCGCGATTCCCGGCAGCGGCTCCTGCGGCGGCATGTACACCGCCAACACGATGAGCTCGGCCTTCGAGGCGCTCGGCATGAGCCTGCCGTTCGCATCGACGATGGCCAACGTCGAAGAGCCGATCGTCGAGCACACGCGGCAGGCGGCGCGGGTCTTGGTGGAGGCCGTCAAGCGCGATCTGAAGCCGCGCGACATCGTCACCAAGAAGGCGATCGAGAACGCGGCGGCGGTGATCATGGCCACCGGCGGTTCCACGAACGCGGTGCTGCACTTCCTGGCCATCGCGCACGCGGCCGAGGTCGAGTGGTCGATCGACGACTTCGAGCGCATGCGCAAGAAGGTTCCGGTGCTCTGCGACCTGAAGCCCAGCGGCCGTTTTCTAGCCGTTGATCTGCACAAGGCGGGCGGCATACCGGCGGTGATGAAGGTGCTGCTGGACGCCGGCTTGCTGCACGGCGACTGCATCACGATCACCGGCAAGACGGTTGCCGAAAATCTTGCCGAGATTCCTGCGCTGCGCGCGGATCAGGAAGTGATCCGCCCGATCACTCAGCCGATGTACGCCGAAGGCCACCTCGCCATCCTGCGCGGCAACCTGGCGCCGGAAGGCTGCGTGGCCAAGATCACCGGGTTGAAGAACCCGGTGATCACCGGGCCGGCGCGCGTCTTCGACGACGAGCAGAGCGCCTTGGCCGCGATCATGGCCAACCAGATCAAGGCCGGCGACGTGATGGTGTTGCGCTACCTCGGACCCAAGGGCGGGCCGGGCATGCCGGAGATGCTGGCGCCGACCGGTGCGCTGATCGGCCAGGGCCTGGGCGAGTCGGTCGGCCTCGTCACCGACGGCCGTTTTTCAGGCGGCACCTGGGGCATGGTGGTGGGTCACGTTGCGCCGGAAGCCTACGAGGGCGGCGCGATCGCATTGGTGCACGAAGGCGACTCGATCACGATCGACGCGCACCGTCTGGTGCTGACGTTGAACGTTAACGATGACGAACTGGTGCGGCGTCGCTCGGCATGGAAGGCGCCGCAGCCGCGCTACACGCGTGGCGTGCTGGCCAAGTTTGCGTTCAATGCCGCCAGCGCCAGCAAAGGTGCCGTGCTCGATCGCTTTGACGATCGCTTTGAGTAAGCGGGCTCAGCGCTTCTTTTTCTTCGACGCGCCATCCATCGAATCGTCGAAGCCGGAGCTTTGCCGCTCGTCGAAGACGCTGTCGCGGATCACCTTGTCGTTCTTCTCGCGCTTCTCGGTTCGTGTGTTCTCGACGCGGTTGGCGGACAGCCGGCGCGCGCGCTCGGCGGCGTCCTCGCGGTGCTGGCGGCTGCGGTCGATGCCCAACGCATCCATCGCCTTTTGGCGACGCTCCTTTTTCTTGTCTTCGAGCTTGTCCATCTCGCGCCGCTTGGTCAGGCCCGAGCCGTCGGCATAGGCCCACCACGCTGCGGCGAGCGCAAACGGCAACAGCACCCACCACCAGGACCAGGCGGCCACGGGCGCAATGTCGGCAAACTTCAGGCCGATCAGCAAGAGTCCGATGACGATGAACAGCATGGCAAACCTCCCTGGAGCGCCTTTGCCCGGACGGCCCGGGTCAACGGCTTTGCCTAGAATCGCGTTGCTGCAAACTGTAACGCAGCGCCGCGGCGCTGACCTCGTTGGCCAAGAGCCACTCAACGGAAGGAAGTCATGAAATCTGTGTTGATCCTGGGTGCCACGATCGCTTCGTTGGTCTCCCTGCCCGCGCTGGCCAATGCCGACCTGGCGCAGAAGAAGAATTGCATGGCCTGCCATGCCGTGGACAAGAAGCTGATCGGCCCGGGCTACAAGGAAGTGGCCGCCAAGTACGCCGGCCAGAAGGACGCCGCCGACAAGCTGGCGCAGAAGATCGTCAAGGGCGGCGCCGGCGTCTGGGGCCAGGTGCCGATGCCGGCCAACCCGCAGGTCAGCGAAGCCGAAGCCAAGCAGCTCGCGGCCTGGGTGCTGTCGGTCAAGTAAGCCGAGTCGCGCTCACCAGAACAAAGGCCCCGCGGTGCGGGGCCTTCCTGTTTGCATCAGCGCTTAGATTCGTCTTCAGCGCCACCAGCGCGAGGTGCTCAACGTCGGCGTGACGCCGGCCGGCACGCGCCCGGCGATCCAGCCCAGGCGGGCCATCAACAACTCGACCAGGCGGGCGAGCCAGGCGGTGGACGAATGACTTCCGACGGCGATGACTTTGGGCATGGCACGCTCCCTGTGCGGTGTTGCGGTGCGGACAGAATGAACCAAATGCATGACAAGCATTTTTCAGCAGCGCATCTGTTGTTCGCATCCCCGCATTCAGGGAGTCTTGTGTCACGGCGCAACAGGATCGTCAGCCAAATCTCACGGCCACCGCGGGTGGCAGCGAGGTGCTGACGGTCTGCCAGTGATCGCCACCATCGCCGCTGGCCCACAGGCCGCCGCTGGTGCTGGTCATCAAGAGCGTCAGCCCGTCGTCGGCAACCGCCAGGCCGTGGCGGTACACGAGGTCGTAGGCATGCGCTTGCGGCAGGCCTCGCCGCAGCGTCTCGAACGTCTTGCCACCGTCGCGCGTGCGGTTGACGATCATCGCGGCGCCGACCGGCACGCGCTTCTGATCGGCCTCGGCGGGGGCGAACCACGCAGTGTCGGGGTCACGCGGATGCACGGCCACCGCGAAGCCGAAGTTCGATACCGGCGCCGTCGTGACCTCGTGCCAGCTCGCCGCGTTGTCGGTCGAGCGCCAGATGCCGCCGTGGTGCTGGCACCAGAGCACGTCGGGCGCCGCAGCACAGCGCACGATGCGGTGCGCATCCTGGATGTTGCCGTCGTCGGCCAGCTCGGGCGGCATGAAGTTGGCGCGCATCCCTTTGGCGGTGAGGTCCCAGCTCGCGCCGCCGTCCTTCGTCGTCCAGGCGCCGCCACAACTGATGCCGAGCAGCATCTCGCCGGCGTTCTCAGGATGCGCACAGATCGAGTGAATGCCCGGCACCGGGTAGCCGCCGCCGAACCAGCCCAGGCGCTCCTTGCGGTTCCACAGCGATTCGATCAACTGCCACGAGGCGCCGTTGTCTTCGGAGCGGAACAGGCCACCGGGCAAGGTGCCGGCCCACAGGCTGCCATTGGCTCGCTCGAGCGACCAGATCAGCACCAGCTTCCACTCGGGGCCTTCGGCGCCTTCGGGCTGCTTCGGGTAGGTCGGCGCGGCGACTTCGCTCCACACGCGACCGGCGTCATCGCTGGCCCACACCTTGGTGCCGTAGTGGCCGGTGGTCAGCGAGGCCAGCATGCGTGAGCTGCCATCGGCAGGCGGCAGAAAAATGCTCACCGGCTCGCCGAGAAAGCTCACGTGCTCGATGGCCCACGCGCCGCCGCGCTGACGCAGCTCGAACAGGCCCTTCTTCGTCGCCACCCAGGCACGGTCGTTGTTGCTCACGTTGCCTATCCTCCGGAAAGTGCCTGCAGCACGTAGATGCGGCTGTCGGGTTGGAGCGCGTCGGCAAGCTCGTTGCGCTCCGTACAGCGCCGACCGTCGATGAAGCAGACCATGTTGACCCGCAGGTGTCCCTGGTCGTCGAGCACGTAGCCGCGCAGCAGCGGGTTAAAGGCAAACGCCGCCTCCAGCGCCTGGCGCAGAGTGGCGGCCTCGCAGCGCACTTCGGGCGCGCTGATGAAGCGCTGCAATTGGGGCGTGAACGAGATCAGAGCCATGTCCGTTTGCGTATCATCCGCCGCTCCACAACGCACTTCAACGAGGAGTTGCCATGGCCCTGATGGACTTCATCAAGAAACAGTTCATCGACATCCTGGAATGGACCGAGTCCGGCGACGGCACGCTGGCCTGGCGCTACCCGATGGCCGGCAACGAAATCCAGTACGGCGGCTCGCTGACGGTGCGCGAAAGCCAGATGGCTGTCTTCGTCAACGAAGGCAAGGTCGCCGATGTCTTCGCTCCCGGCATGTACAAGCTGACGACGCAGACGTTGCCGGTGCTGACCTATCTGAAGAACTGGGACAAGCTCTTTCAGTCGCCCTTCAAGAGCGACGTGTATTTCTTCAGCACGCGCCAGCAGATCGACCGCCGCTGGGGCACGACGCAGCCGGTGACGATCCGCGACAAGGATTTCGGCGCCGTGCGCCTGCGCGCCTTCGGCAACTACGCGTATCGCATCGCCGATCCGAAGCTGTTCCACACCGAGATCTCGGGCACGCGCGACCGCTACAGCGTCGAGGACCTCGACGGTCAACTGCGTGGCCTGATGCTGCAGCACATCAGCGACGCCGTGGCGGCCAGCGGCGTGCCGTTTCTCGACCTCGCCGCCAACCAGGTCGAGTTCGCGCAGCAGTTGCGCGAGGTCACAGGCCCGGCGTTCACCAAGATCGGCCTCGCGCTCGAAACGGTGACGGTACAAAACGTCAGCCTGCCCGAAGAGCTGCAAAAGATTCTCGACCAGAAGATCGGCATGGGCATGGTCGGCAACGACATGGGCAAGTTCATGCAGTACCAGACCGGCCAGGCGATTCCCGAATTCGCCAAGGGTGCGGC
>JANMHY010000187.1:0-2142 GCA_031375525.1 Burkholderiales bacterium | reverse complement strand
CGTCTTGCGCGCTTCTTCGCGCTCGACATGCTTCATCATGATCGACGGATTCGTCTCGGCCTTGTCCATCGCCACCGTCAGGTGGCGCAGCACGGCGTCGTTGAAGCGGAAGCCGGTTTCCAGCTCGGTCAACGTTTCGGCGCTGCACTCGATGTTCAGGCACAGGTAATGCGCCTTGGCGAGCTTCTGGATCATGTAGGCCAGCTGGCGCCGGCCCCAGTCTTCGACCCGATGCAGCTTGCCGCCGGCGGCAGCGATCAGGCCCTTGTAGCGTTCCAGCATGGCTGGAACCTGCTCACTCTGGTCCGGATGGATCAACAGAATGATTTCGTAGTGACGCATGGTGGCTCCTTGTGGATTTCCGTCCCTTGACGACATGTCATGACGGGGTAGCCGCCCCACGGCGTCGGAGTGTGGGTGCGGCAAGGGGAAAGCCCACAATTGTAGCGGACTTACTTTCGCGCTGCCAGGCGCTCCCAGGTATCGACCACCGTGTCCGGGTTCAGCGAGATCGAGACGATGCCTTCCTGCGCCAGCCAGTCGGCGAAGTCGGCATGGTCGCTCGGTCCCTGGCCGCAGATGCCGACGTATTTGCCGGTGGCGCGGCAGGCGGCGATGGCGCGCGAGATCATCGCCTTGACGGCCGGGTCGCGCTCGTCGAAATCGTTGGCCAACTGCTCTAGCCCGGAATCGCGATCGAGACCGAGCGTCAACTGCGTCAGGTCGTTCGAGCCGATCGACATGCCGTCGAAATGTTCGAGGAACTGCTCGGCCAGGATGGCGTTGCTCGGCACCTCGCACATCATGATGACCTTCAAGCCGCGCTCGCCGCGTTTCAAGCCGCGCTCGCCGAGCATCTCGACCACGCGCGCGGCCTGCTTCACCGTGCGCACGAAGGGCACCATGATCTCGATGTTGGTCAGGCCCATGTCGTGGCGCGCGCGCTTCAGCGCCTCGCACTCCATGCCGAAGGCGTCGCTGAACTCGCCGCTGATGTAGCGGCTGGCGCCGCGGAAACCCAGCATCGGGTTTTCTTCATCGGGCTCGTAGCGCGAGCCGCCGATCAGCTTGCGGTACTCGTTGCTCTTGAAGTCCGACAGCCGCACGATCACCGGCTTCGGCCAGAACGCGGCGGCGATGGTGGCGATGCCTTCGGCCAGCTTGTCGACATAGAACGCGCGCGGCGACGCATGCCCGCGCGCCACCGACTCCACGGCCTTCTTCAACTCGACATCGATGTTCGGATAGTCGAGGATCGCCTTCGGATGCACGCCGATGTCGTTGTTGATGATGAACTCGAGCCGCGCCAGGCCGACGCCCGAGTTCGGCATCTGCGCGAAGTCGAAGGCGAGTTGCGGGTTGCCGATGTTCATCATGATCTTGATCGGGCAGTACGGCATCTGGCCGCGCTTGACCTCGGTGATCTCGGTCTCCAGAAAGCCGTCGTAGATGAAGCCGGTGTCGCCTTCCGAGCAGGCCACCGTGACGAGCGCGCCTTCGGCGAGCTTGTCGGTGGCATCGCCACAGCCCACCACCGCCGGGATGCCGAGCTCGCGCGCGATGATCGCGGCGTGGCAGGTACGTCCGCCGCGGTTGGTGACGATGGCGCTGGCTATTTTCATCACCGGCTCCCAGTTCGGGTCGGTCATGTCGGTGACCAGCACATCGCCCGGCTGCACACGGTCCATCTCGGCGACCGAGCGCACGAGGATGACGCGGCCGGTGCCGATCTTCTGGCCAATCGCGCGGCCAACGGTCAGCAGCGTCGATTTGCTGGTGTCGCCTTTCAACTTGTAGCGGTGCTCGACCTGGCCCGCGCTCTGGCTCTTCACCGTTTCGGGCCGCGCTTGCAGGATGTAGAGCTTGCCGTCAGAGCCGTCCTTGCCCCACTCGATGTCCATCGGCCGGCCGTAGTGCTTCTCGATGATCACCGCGTAGCGCGCCAGCTCCTGCACGTCGGCATCGGACAGCGAGTAGCGGTTGCGCATCTCGACCGGGTTGTCTTCGGTCTTGACGAGCTTGCCGCTCGCCGCTTTCTCCTGCGCGCTGGCGAACGTCATGCGCACCAGCTTCGAGCCGAGCGAGCGCCGGATCAGCGCCGGCCGGCCAGCCGCCAGCGTCTGCTTGTGAACGTAGAACTCG
>JANMHY010000165.1:0-1812 GCA_031375525.1 Burkholderiales bacterium | reverse complement strand
AGCCTTCAACGTATGAAACTTTCATTCACAACACCTTGCCGGTTTTGACCGGCGCACGGAGACTGCCATGCCGATCTCACGCAAGGCCTTCCTGATTCAAACCGCCAGTGGCGGCTGGCTGCTGGCCACCGCGGGTTGTGGCGGCGGTGGCGGCGACAGCGGCAACCCGCCCGCGCCGCCGGCCGGCAACGGCTGCGCGGCCACGATCAGCGACAACCACGGCCATGTGCTGGCCATCGCTGCGGCCGATCTGGACTCGACCACCGACAAGACCTACGACATCCAAGGCAACGCCGACCACTCGCACAACGTCACCTTCAGCGCAGCGCAACTGGCGCAGTTGAAAGCCGGCAACACGGTCTCGGTGACGACCACGATGACACTCGCCCACGACCACCGCATCGGCGAGCGCTGCGCTTAGCGCACGGACTCAGCGGCCGAGTTCTTCGGCGCGCGTGCGCGCGGCGTGCAGCGCGCGCACCACGGCCGCCTTGACGCCGTCGGCTTCCATCGACGTGATCGCCGCATGCGTCGTGCCGCCCTTGGAGGTGACGCGTTCGCGCAGCGTCGCCGGCGAATCTGCTGACTGCATCGCCAGTTGCGCCGCGCCGGCGATGGTCTCCTGCGCCAGGCGGCGAGCGGCTTCGGCCGGCAGGCCCATCTGCGTGCCGGCGTCGACCATCGCTTCGAGCAGGTAGAACACGTAAGCCGGGCCCGAGCCGGAGAGCGCGGTCACGGCGTCGAGATCGGCTTCGGCGCCGAACCAGAGCAGGTTGCCGGTGGGGCCGAGCACGCGCTCGACGGCGGCGCGGTCGTCGACGCTCGCCGCGTCGCGCGCGAACAGGCCCGAGATGCCCTTGCCGATCAGCGCCGGCGTGTTCGGCATCGCGCGCACGACACGCGGGCTGCCGGTGGCCTGCGCGATGGCGTCGCTGCGCACGCCGGCCATCACCGAGAGTTGCAGCGCGGCACTGACATGCGGCGCGCAGGCCGCGGCGGCTTCGGCAAAGATCTGCGGCTTGACGGCCCAGACCACCAGGTCGGCGTCGCGCAAGGACGCGTCGGCCTGCGCCAGCAGCTTGATGCCGGGCCGCGCCGCGGCGATGCGTTGGCGTTGCTCGTCGAACGGCTCGACGACGGTGATCGACTCCGACGGCCAGCCGCCCCACAACAAGCCGCCGAAGATCGCGCCGGCCATGTTGCCGCCGCCGATGAATGCGAGTCGGGGTGTGCTCATCGGTGAAGTTTAGAGCGCTGCATGAGTCCAGAGCCAGTGCTCCATGCAAACCCGGCATCAACGCGCTTCCAAATCGGGGCTGCCTCGGCCTACAGTGCTGCACCCACCGGCGCGCGGCTCACGAGGCCGCGCAACAGCGGCATCCAACATCAACGGAGACTTTTCGCCATGAACCTCAGCTACGTCACCAGCCACCCCGACAGCCCGTGGAGCGTCTACCTGATGCAGGTCGACCGCGTGATTCCCTACCTGGGCAAGCTGTCGCGTTGGGCCGAGACCTTGAAGCGGCCCAAGCGCACGCTGATCGTCGACATCCCGATCGAGATGGACGACGGGCAGATCGGCCACTTCGAAGGTTTCCGTTCGCAGCACAGCCTGACGCGCGGCCCCGGCAAGGGCGGTGTGCGCTACCACCCGGACGTGACGCTCGAAGAGGTGATGGCACTCGCCGCGTGGATGACGATCAAGAACGCCGCGGTGAACCTGCCCTACGGCGGCGCCAAGGGCGGTGTCCGCGTCGATCCGAAACTGCTTTCGTTGAAGGAGCTGGAAAAGCTGACGCGCCGCTACACCAG
>JANMHY010000136.1:0-4709 GCA_031375525.1 Burkholderiales bacterium | reverse complement strand
CGGGCTGCGGGCGCGGGCCGCGTCAGCGCTCGGCCGTGCGGCGGCGCCACTCGCTCCACAGAATCTCGTGCAAGGACTCGCTGACGCGGCCGGCGTATTCCAGCGCGCTCTTGTTGGCGCGCGGTTTGTCGAGTGCAGCGCGCTGGAAGATCCATTGCCCTTCGATCTGCTGCACGGCGCTGGCCAGTGCGGCATCGGCGCCGGCGCGCTCGCGCAGCAGCGCCAGTTGTTTCTCGAAGGCTTGCGCATCGGCCAGCACCGGCGCACGTTGCGCAGCAGTCAGCGGCGAGGTCAGCGGCGCAGCCAGGTAGCGACGCGCCATGCGCTGCGAGACGAACAGCATGTCGGCGAGCGCATTCAGCAGCTCGGCCTGCGCTGGCGGCGGCGCGGCGCGCAGCTCGCCCATCAACTGGCCGCAGGCCTCGCCGGCCTGATCGGCCAGACGCTCGGCGCTGGCCACTTGCTCGAACAGCGGCTCCTGCACCGTGATCTCGGTCAGCGTGGTCACCACTTCGTGCGCGCGATCGACCGTCTTCTGCACGGCAGGCCGGCCCACCGTGCTCTGGCGCAGCAGCTCGAGTTGGTCCTCCAGCCCTTGGCTCGAACGGCCCTGCGCGCGATCCGAAGCACGCATCAACTGGATGCCGTGGGCGCGCAGTGCATAGAGCTTGGCGTTGCGCTGGGTCTCGGTGCGACAGACGACCAAGGCCAGGTAGGGGTCGGGTGCGCGCGCGTCGGCTGGCGCTTCCTTGCGTTTGGGCTCGGCCGCTTGTGCGGCGGAGCACGCTGCCGCAACGGCCACAACGAGGGCGCCCGCGCGCCTCGCAATCAGGTGAGGTACCGCCAAGCGCATGGTCATCTCCCGGAAAAAATCGGCAGCGGGTGGTGCCGAACCGACTTGATTGTCCGCAGCGCGGGCGGCGCCGGCACGGCCTGGCGCGTGCCGTTGCGCTGCACAGGCGCGCATCGTGAGGCCTGTCACGTCTTGCGCAAGGCGCTGTGGCGCGCCGACGCGGTGTTCAAATCGGGGCATGTCAACTTTGCACGGCGCACGCGATGAACAAGCCCGTCTGCTGAGGCGGCATTGGACGGCGCGCTGATCACCACCGACGGCCTGGCCCTCGTCCGCGCGGCCTGGCCAGCCACCGGCCCGGCACGCGGCACGGTGCTGATCGTTCATGGTCTGGGCGAGCATTGCGAGCGCTACGTGCGGCTGGCCGCGGACTTGAGCATGGCGGGCTGGTCGGTGCAAAGCTTCGACCAGCGCGGCCACGGCGCTTCCGGGGGCGCGCGCGGCGACATCGCCGCGCCGGGCAGCCTGCAGGACGACCTGGCCTTGCTGCTCGACACCTTGCACGATGAACAGGTGCCGCGGCCCCTGGTGCTGCTCGGTCACAGCATGGGCGGCACGGTGGCGGCGAGCCTGGTGGCCGACGGCCGCAGCGCCGGTGTCGATGCGCTCGTGCTGTCGTCGCCGGCGCTGGATCCGGGGCTCCGTCCGCTGCAAAAGATTCGCCTGGCCCTCGGCGCATGGCTGCTGCCGCACCGCGCCGTCGGCAACGGCCTGTGGCCGCAGTCGATCAGCCGCGACCCGCAGGTCGTGCGCCGCTACATCGACGACACGCGCGTGCACAACCGCGTGACGCCGCTGCTGGCGCGCTTCATCGTCGATGCCGGCCGGCGCGTCATCGCCGGCGCAGCGCAGTGGCGCCTGCCGACGCTGCTGCTGTGGGCCGGTGCCGACCGCTGCGTGTCGCCGCGCGGCAGCGCTGCCTTTGCGGCGGCAGCGCCGAAGCGTCTGGTGCGCACGCGTTGCTTCGACGGTCTGGCGCATGAGATCTTCAACGAGCCGGAGCGCGACTTCGTCGTCGGCGCGCTGATCGACTATCTGCGCACGCTGCCGTCGTCAATTGCGCCGCGTTGACTCGCCGCCCGGTTCTGCGGGCTCGATGCTGCGCAGCTTGGACGCATAGATCGCGCGCTCGCGCGCCGTGACGCTGTTCTTCATCGCCACGTCGAGGTGCTGGCGCGCCTGCTGCACGTCGCCCAGGCCGTAGAGCGCAACGGCGAGCCAGAAATGGAACTCGTGGTAATCCGGGTCGCGTCTCATCTCGCGCAGCAGGTGCTCGCGCGCCGCCGCGTACTGGCCGGCCCGCGCCGCCGCCACGCCTTGGTCGAAATGCGCGAACGGCGGGTCGCGCTCGATCGCAGCCAGCCGCTGCTGGAACACAGCCGCCTCGGCCATGCGCCCTTGCTGCTTCAGCAGGTGCGCCACGTTCTGCAAGGCCGCCTTGTGGTCGCCGTCGTGCGCCACGGCCTCACGGTAGGCGCGCTCGGCGGCGGCCGCCAGGCCGTGCCGCTGATAGACCACGCCCAGCGTGTTGTAGGCGCCGGCATAGCCCGGGTCCTGGATCACCGCCTCGCGCGCATGGGCGTAGGCGTCGTCGATGGCGCCGCGCACCAGGTACTCGGCGGCGCGGTTGTTCATGAACATCGCCAGGATCGTCGCCTCGCCGATCACATGCAACGCCTGGCCGCGGCCGACCGGCAGCGTGCCGAAGTCGATGCGCAGTTGCGTGTCGGCGTCGTAGGCGCCGATCCGATCGACCAGGCGCTTGGCCACCGTGATATTGACGTGGCCGTTGACGAACGACAGGTCACCGCTGCGGCTCCAGGTCTCATGGCCGGTGAGGGCCTGGAAGGCGATCGGCAGTTGCAGGTGATGGGCCAACGCAGCGGTCATCACCACCAGCGACAGGCAGTTGCCGGCGCGCGCGTCGAAGGCCTCGGCGGCGTTGCGCGTCAGCTCGGCGTCGTACTCGAGCCGCAATTGCGCCTTGGTGTGCAGGGCATCGACCAGCGCGCGCTGCGCTCCGAGCTGGCGGATCGACCCGGCGATGTCGCGCTCGAGGTACGCCCGCATCGCCGGGCTGAGGGCGAACACGGCCTTCGCGTCGGGCACGTTCTTCGGCGCCGCGAAGGCCGCGTCCTCGAACAAGCTCGGCGGCGGCGGTGCGGCTGGCGGCGGCGTGGCGCACGCCGCCAGCAGCGTTGCGAGCAACACGCTGAGCAGACCACAAACCAGACGATAGGCCGGCATGTCTTCATGGTAGGCGGCGGGTGCGTGATTTCCAATCCGTGGCGCCCCCTAAACTTCGCGCCTTCTTCACGGCAGGACGCGCCGCCATGAACTCTCCTCTGAACACACAAACCCTGTCGGCCTTTACCGACCGCCTGTGGGACGAAGACATCGTGCCTGCGCTGCAGCGCTACATCGAGGTGCCGGCGAAGAGCCCGATGTTCGACGCCGACTGGGCAAAGAACGGCTATGTCGATCGTGTCGTGCGCGACGCGGCGAGTTGGGTCGAAGGCAAGAAGCTGCACGGCCTGAAGCTGGAGGTGATCCGCCTCGAAGGCCGCACGCCGGTGATCCTGTTCGAGGTGCCGGCGACCAAGCCGCAATCGACCGACACCGTGCTGCTCTACGGCCACCTCGACAAGCAGCCCGAGTTCAACGGCTGGCGCAACGACCTCGGGCCGTGGACGCCGAAGTACGAGAACGGTTTGCTTTACGGCCGCGGCGGCGCGGATGACGGTTACGCGGTCTATGCGTCGCTGGCCGCGATCATGGCGCTCGACGCGCAAGGCATCCCGCGGCCGCGCTGCGTCGGCCTGATCGAGAGCTGCGAAGAAAGCGGCTCGTTCGACCTGCCGCATTACCTGCAAGCGCTGAAGCCGAGGCTGGGCAACGTCGGCCTCGTCGTCTGTCTCGACAGCGGCGCCGGCAACTACGACCAGTTGTGGCTGACGACCAGCCTGCGCGGCATGGTCAGCGGCGTGCTCAAAGTCGAAATCCTCACCGAGGGCGTGCACTCGGGCGATGCCAGCGGCCTCGTGCCGTCGTCGTTTCGGATCATGCGCCAAGTGTTGGACCGGCTCGAAGACAGCGCCACCGGCGAGCTGCTGCCGCAGAGTTTTCATTGCGATGTGCCGGCGAGCCGCTTCAAGGAAGCGCAGGCCGCCGGCGCGATCCTCAAGGACGAGGTCTATAAGCGCTTCCCGTGGGCCTGCGGCGCCGACGGTGCGTTCGCGTTGCCGACGACGACCGACCCGGCGCAGGCGCTCATCAACCGCACCTGGAAGCCGACGCTGTCGGTCACCGGCGTCGACGGCTTCCCCGAGATGAGCAGCGCCGGCAACGTGCTGCGGCCTTACACAGCGTTCAAACTGAGCCTGCGTTTGCCGCCGCTGGTGGACGGCCATGAAGCGTCGATGAAGCTGAAGCAACTGCTCGAAGACAACGCGCCGTACAACGCCAAGGTGACGTTTCATCCCGACGGCCGCGCCGGTCAACTCGGCGCCACCGGCTGGAGCGCGCCCGAGATCGCGCCGTGGTTGCACGACGCGTTGAACGATGCCAGCACCGCGCAGTTCGGCGCGCCTGTGGGCTACATCGGCCAGGGCGGCACGATCCCGCTGATGAGCATGCTGGCCAAAGGATTCCCGAAAGCGCAGATGATGGTCTGCGGCGTGCTCGGGCCGAAGAGCAATGCGCATGGCCCGAACGAGTTCCTGCATGTGCCGTATGGCAAGAAGCTCACGGCCAGCGTGGCGCAGGTGATGGCGGCTTGCCCTTGACCCCGTCGTCATGCCCGCTGTGTCGTGGTGACGGCCGTCACGTGCGCACGATGCCGGTCGATGCCAAGACC
>JANMHY010000123.1:0-6574 GCA_031375525.1 Burkholderiales bacterium | reverse complement strand
CTTCTCCTTCACGGGATTTCGACATGACTATTATTGATTTATTGAAATGGAAATGGAATTAGTCAGCCGGCTCGATCAGCTCGCCGCGCGCCGTGATGAAGGCCGCACGCACCGCCTCGCCGGGCACCAGCGCGGCGACGGCCGCGCGGTACGCCGCCAGTTGCGCCAACAGGGCGGCGTCGTCCTGCGGCGTGCCGCTGAGCTTGTAGTCGAGCACCCACCAGCAGCGCTCGGGCGTGGCCAGCAGCACCAGGCGGTCGATGCGGCGCGGCTGGCCGTCGGCCGAGGCGACGGCGACTTCGCTGCCGGCCCAGGCGATCGATCGCGGATCGAAGAAGCGCCGGCACGCGGGGCTGGCCAGCACGCGCTGCGCGACCCCCTGCACGGCGAGCGCATCTGCCACGGCTATCGCCGCCGCCGCGGCTTGCGCAAGCGCGTCCAGGTCGTGGGCGAGGTCGCGCGAGGCCCACTCCAGCGTGCGGTGCACGGCCTGGCCGAGCGCGGCGGCGGCCGCATCGTCGGGCGCCAGCGCGGCTGTCGCTGCACTGGCTCGGCGCTGCAGCGGCAGCCACACGACCTCGGCGCGCCGATCGTCTTCAACCGACGGCGCTCCGTCCGGCGCCAACCACGGCACGGCCAGAGATTCGAGCCGCGTCCACCACGACGGCGCGGTCTCGGTGGCGCTGCGCGGCGGCGTGCGGCTGATGAAGATCTGCGCTTCGGCGCGCGTCAGCGCGACATACAACGCATTGGCCTCCTCGCGCGCGCGCGCCGCCATCTCTGCGGCCAGCAGCGCCTGCAACGACGGCGGGCAGCGTGCATGCGAGGCCACGAAAGCCGCCTGCGCCGGCTGCGCTGCGTCCACCGGCCAACCGACGAGCAGCGTCGCCGTCTCGACCTTCGGCGGCTCGGCCTGCGTGTCCATCAGGAACACCGCACGCGCTTCGAGGCCCTTGGCGCCGTGGATCGTCAGCAGGCGCACAGCCCCCTCTTGCTGAGACGCCGGCGCCTTGACCTTGCGCGAGCGCAGCGCACGCACGAAACCATAGGGCGAGGCGTAGCGGCCGCCGTCGAGCTCGAGCGCGGTGGCGAGCAGCGCACGCACCGCGTCGAGCGCGCGCGCTCGGCGCTCCGGCGGCCCCGCGGCAGCCAGGCGCGGCATCAGCTCGCCCTCGTGCACGATGCGGTCGAGCAGGTCGTGCGGCGGCAGCGTCGGTGCAGCGCTCGCCCAGGCCGCGCACAACGTGGCCGCGCGATGCAGGGCCGCGCCGGCATCGCTAGCCTCGGCTCGGCAGGCCAGCAGCGCCGGCCACCACCCCGCGCCGGCGCGCGCGCGCAGCGACAGATCGAGCAACTCGGCATCGCCGACACCGAACAGCGGGCTCTTCAGCGCGCGCGCCAACGACAGCGACTGCGTCGGCGACGCCAGCACGTCGAGCAGCGCCAGCAGGTCCTGCACCTCGGGCAGTTGCGACAGCAGCAGATCCTCCGGCGCGACATGCGGCACGCGATACAGCGCCAACGCGTCCGCGGCCAGCCGCAGCACCGCCCGTTTGCGCGCCAGCACGAGGATGTCCTGCGCGGGCACGCCCTGGACGCGGATCAGGTGGAGGATGGCGCGCGCGACTTGCGCGGCCTCGGCTTCGCGCAACACCGCCTTGGCCTCGACGCGCGGCGTCGTCAGCGACGGCCGCCAGACGCGATCGTGTGTGGACTGCCGCGCGGCCTGCGGCGGCCGCAGGGCGCTCGGCAGGCTGATCAGCGCAGGCCCGTCGCCGTCGTCCGCGACCTCGGTGGTGTGGTCGCGCCACTGCGGCAAACCGCCCTCGCCTTTCCACGCGCTGAAGACCGCGTTGAGGACCGCGACGACGCCCGGCGCGCAGCGCCGCGTGTGATCGCAGGCCGCCACCGTGCCGCCGAGCGCCTCGACGACGAAGTCCTGCGCGGCCTGGAAGACGCGCGGCTCGGCGCGCCGAAAGCGGTAGATGCTCTGCTTCGGATCGCCGACGACGAAGACGCGCGGCGCGTCGATGCCGCCGCCGGCCCCCGCATACGCCGCCAGCCATGATTGCAGCGCCTGCCATTGCAGCGGGCTCGTGTCCTGGAACTCGTCGATCAGCAGGTGGCGCACGCGCGCATCGAGGCGCTGCTGCACCCAGCCCGACAGCGTGTGCTCCGACAGCAGCGCAACCGCGACGCGCTCCAGGTCATTCATGTCGACGACGCCCAGACGCCGCTTCTGGGCCGCGTATTCGGCGAACAAGCAGCGCGACAGGCGCGACATCGAGACATGATCTTCGTGCGCATCCTGCTGCGCGATCTGCTCGCGCATCTGCTCCAGTGCAGCGCACAGCGCGGCCTGCTCGGGCAGATTGCCCAGTCGCTGCCGCGGCGACCCGTCCTGGGTGAACAGCGCGGCGTGGAAGACCTCGCCCGCCTGACGATCGTCGTCGATCGACAGCGCCTCGATCAAACCGTCGGCGGCCGGTTGCGCCAGGTTCCGGTACTTGTGGCGCCGGGACAGTTGCTGCGCCAGCGACCGGGCCATCGCCACGAACGACGTCTCGCGCACGCGCGACGCGGCCTGCGGGTCCGCGGCGGCAGGCACGCTGTCGCCCAACACGCCGGCCTGCGCGGCCAGTTCGGTCTCGGTGCGGCGCCGCAAGGCCTCGTCGAACCACTGGCCGAGCTGGTAGCGGCCATGGCGCAAGACCAGGCGGCGGTAGTCGGCGAGCAATGCCGCATCGTCCTGCACGGCCGATTGAAAGCGGCGCATCAACGCCGGCTTCAGATCGTCGGTGTCTTCGACCGGCGTCATGCCGGGTGACAGGCCCAGGTCGGCGAGCAGATCGAAGGCAGATGCGGCGAGCAGTTGCGCGTACCAGGCGTGCATCGTGCGCACCTCGACGCTGCGGCCGCTGGCGAGCACGCGTTCGTGCAGGCCGATCAGATCGGCGCTGCGCTGATGCGCTTCGGCCTCGCCGATGCCGAACTGCACGAGGCGCGCCGTGGCCTGCGCTGCGGTCAGCGTCGAGCACTCGCGCAACCACGACGACAGGCGCGTGCGCATCTCGCCCGCGGCCTTGCGCGTGAAGGTGATGGCCAGGATCTCCTGCGGCTGCGCGCCGTCCAGCAGCGCCCGCACGATGCGCGCGACCAGCATCCAGGTCTTGCCGGCGCCGGCGCAGGCTTCCACGGCGACGTGGCGGCGCGGATCGCAGGCCACGGCGTAGAAGGCCTCGCGCGAGGCAGCGCGGCCGTCGAGCTGGTAGGCAGATTTCAGTCTGCGCTCCAGTGATCGCGCCGGCACAGGCCGCGCATCTCGCAGGTCTCGCAGACCTCGCCCTCGCCCAAGGCCGGCGCGCCGGCGCCCTCACTCAGGGCGGACAGGTCCGATGACAGGCCATCGATCAGCAGCGCGGCACTGAGCGCCACGTCGTCATGCTCGAAAGGCTCGGGCGTGTCGCGCTCGACCAGCGACAGGTAGATCGCGCGCGGCGGCGCGCTGTGCTGCTCGGTGTTGAGCAGCGCGGCATAGAAAGCGAGCTGCGTGTCTTCGAGCGGTTCGGCCACGCGCTTCTTCACCTTCTGGCGATTGCCGGTCTTGTAGTCGATCAACATCGCCGCGCCATCGCCGTTCGTGTCGATGCGGTCGAGCCGGCCTTCGAGCACGACGCTGTCGAGATCGGGCGGCGCACATCGGCGATCGACCTCACCGCCGGCGAAGCGCCAGCCCTCGGCTTCGTGGTCGTGCAGCCACGCCAGGTAGTGGCTGGCGAAGCTGTCGAAGGCGACGCGAAACGGCAGCAGCGCGGCGCTGTCGAGTTGCAGTGCCGCCCGTTCGGCGTCGGCGGCGGCGAGCAGCTCGGCGTGATCATCGCTGCCGCTGCGCGCTTTGTGAAAGCGGTACAGCAGCGCATGCACCCAACGCCCGTAGTCGCTGTGGTCGAGCGCGACGTCGAGCTCGTCGCCTTCAGCCAGGCCCAGTGCCACCTTGGCGAAGAAGCGGTACGGGCAGTCGCGCAGCGCCTGTACGGTGGTGGCCGACAGGCGCGTCGGCATCGCGCGGTCCA
This sequence comes from Burkholderiales bacterium, assembly GCA_031375525.1. Classification (GTDB taxonomy): domain Bacteria; phylum Pseudomonadota; class Gammaproteobacteria; order Burkholderiales; family Burkholderiaceae_C; genus CADEEN01. Next base: position 2,501 of record JANMHY010000123.1, on the reverse strand, counting down.
TCGACGGCGCGGGACAGGCGACGGGCTGGCGATCGACGTGCTGCCGCGGCAGCACCACGTCGCGCTCGTCATCGGTGTCGGCGCCCAGGCGCCGGCGCGCCAACATCGCGCGCTCGACCAGCGCGCTCGGCGCCAGCGGCTCGCCGCCCTCATGCGTGCGGCGCAGCAGCGCGAGGCGCGGCGCACGCAGCAACTGCGCAAAGGCCTGCGTCTGCTGCGCACGCCGCTCGTCGGCGTTGGCGATGCCGAACTCGCGTGCCACCACCGCGGGCAACAAACCGGGCGCCCCATCCGCAGCGCCCAGACGCTGCGCGTCGCAGCCCGGGAAGACGATCGCATCGAAGGGTCGCAGCGCCGCGCGCGCCAGCGGCACGATGGCCACACGCGCCGCGCCGCCCTGCGGCGGGCGCCAGTGGCTGCCTTCGAGCGTGTCATCGACCCAGGCCGTGAAGCCCGCCAGATCGAGCCGCGTCGCTTGCGCGGCGCTCTGCCACGCCGCAGGCGGCGCACCGAACCCCTGCAGCACCGCCAGGACTTGCCGGCCGGCAGCGTCAGCGCCCTGCGTGGCCATCAGGCCCGGCGCGGCGTCGCGCCATGACAGCCACCAGTCGCTGAGCGCGCGTGGTGTGTCGGCTTGCCACGCGGCGATGCGTCGCGTCAGGTCGGTCAGCGCTGTGAGCGCGAACGCATCGGGGTCGCGCTCGCGCCGCCAGGCGGTTTCGAGCGCGCTCACCGAGCGCTCGTCACAGCCCTCGGCGCGCAGGGCTTCGATCCAGGCGTCGCGGCCGGCGCCGGGGGTGGCCGCGCGCAGCCAAGCCATCAGGTGCGCCGCAGCGCGCGTGGTCGACAAGGTCCAGCCGGTTTCGTCGTCGCAGGCCACGCCGGCGCGCTCGAGCAGAGCGCGGATGCGGCGCACGACGAGTCGGTCTTGCGCGATCAGCGCGACGCTCGACGCGCCGCTGTCCAAGGCCTCGAGCACGGCCAGCGTGGCGGCACAGGCCTCGTCTTCGAGGCCCGCCGCGCGACAACGCGTGGGCGCCGGCAACGCCGCCGCGCCGTCGAAGGGCCGCTGGGGATCGCTGTCGGCCAACAGGTGCAGCGTCGGCGCATTGCTCAAGGGCACGCCGATAGTGCCGTCGGCGCTGAGCCCATCGGCGCTGAGCATTACCCAGGCCGAGGCCGGCATCGAATACAGCCGATCTGTGGCCGGCGCCTCGGCCGAGGCCGCCCACTCGACGGCCATGCGTGCCAACAGGCGCTCGCTGCCGCCGGGGCCGTTGACCGATGGCAAGGCCTGCCGCAAAGCGTCCCACCACGCCGCGCGGGCCTCGGCTCGTTGCAACGCGCTGGCTTGGCCCACCGCATCGGCCGTGGCGACGAAAGCCTCGACCGCGGCACGAAACGCGCGCGGATCGCGCTCGGCCCAGGCCGCGCCGAAGGCCTGCCGACGCAGCAGCGCCGCGGCGACGAGGCGGTCGGTCGCGCGGTCGCCGCTCGGCAGACCTGGTGCAGGCGGCGTCGGCGGGGCCAGTGCGGCGGCCAGCGTCGCTGCCGTTTCGATGCGCGGCTGCCAGCCGCCGCGGGCCGCGAACGCCGAGCGTGCCGGTGCCAGCAGCGCGCCATGCGGCAACAGGACAACCGCGTCGCGCGGCGCGGCCGCTACCGAAGCCAACCAGGCAGCGGCAACGTCGGCGATGTGCGGCCAGAAGGCGCCATCGACGGGCATGCATTCCAGGCGCTGCCGGACTATGGCTGTCATTGAGAGCGGGCGCGGCCTTGCGGGCCGAGGGCCAAGGGGGCTTGTGTCAGAATCATTGTGCCTGTGCTCCTCGCGCAGGCGCCACGAGGAACAGCCATGAGCAGCGACCTGATCAAGCATGTGACCGACGCCAGCTTCGAAGCCGACGTGCTGAAGTCCGGCAAGCCGGTGCTGGTGGACTACTGGGCCGAGTGGTGCGGGCCTTGCAAGGCGATCGCGCCGATCCTGGACGAGCTGTCCACGCACTATGGCGAGAAGCTGCAGATCGCCAAGATGAATGTCGATGAGAACTCGGAAGTGCCGGGCAAGTTCGGCATTCGCGGTATCCCGACGCTGATGTTGTTCAAGGACGGTCAGCTCGCCGGCACGCTCGTCGGCGCGCACCCGAAGGCCAAGTTCACGGCCTTCCTCGACTCTCACCTATAATCTGACCAACGTCGGGTTTGCAGCCCGGCAGCAGAACAGCCACCGCGGCGCTCGAAGACCAGCCTCAGCCCTGAGGCACCAGGCCCGCGGTTCCGGCCCCTCCCCTGAAGTTTCGGCATCAGCGCACCACCGGTGCGTTCTGTCCGTACACAGGGCCAGAGCATCCCCAGGGGCCGGTCCCAGGCGGCAGCGCAAGGCCAAGCGCACCGTCGCATCGAGGGTTCCACCTTCTTATGCATCTTTCCGAACTCAAAGCCTTGCACGTCTCGGCGCTCATCAAGATGGGCGAAGAGCTGGAGATCGAAAACGTCGCCCG
>JANMHY010000093.1:0-3539 GCA_031375525.1 Burkholderiales bacterium | reverse complement strand
CTTCTCGAACGCGTCGCCGACTTTCTGCAAGCCGTTGTAGCCCTTGTCGCCGTTGATCCAGACGAGCAGGCGCGGGGGTTGCTGTGCTTGCGCCGAGGTGGCGAACGCGAGGGCAGCAACCAGTGCCGCGACGGTCTTTCTCCCTCCCCCTGCAAGGGGGAGGGCAGGGGTGGGGGTACCGCTGCGACGCGCCACGGCCCGACCCTCATCCCAACCTTCCCCCTTGCAGGAGGAAGGGGCAATGCAATGCATCCTCATGCCGCGCGCTGCTCAACCTGCCCCGGCGCCAGCCGCCGCATCGCCATGCCGTCCGCGCCGAACACATACGTGCACGCCGCAGGCACCGACAGCGTCACCGCCTCGCCGTTCTTCGGCCGCACCCGCCCATCGAGTTCGCACGTCAGCGGCTCGCTCACGCCGGGGTACTCGCAATAGACCACCGTCGCCGAGCCGAGCGTTTCGACGAACACCACCTTCGTCGGCAACGCGTTCTCGCCAGCGCCGACTTCGAAGTGCTCCGGCCGCACGCCGAGCGTCACCTTGTCGCCCGCCTTCGCCCGCGACGCATCGACCACGCAGCGCACGCTGCCGCCGCCGGCTAGCGCCACCGTGGCCTCGTCCTTGCTTGCTGCGGCAACCGTGCCCTCAAGGAAATTCATCTTCGGGCTGCCAATGAACCCAGCCACGAACAGGTTGCGCGGATGCTCGTACAGCTCGAGCGGCGAGCCCACCTGCTCGATCCTCCCGGCCGACAGCACGACGATGCGGTCGGCCAGCGTCATCGCCTCCACTTGGTCGTGCGTCACGTAGATCATCGTCGTCTTCAGCTCCTCGTGGAGCTTGGCGAACTCGTAGCGCATCTTCACGCGCAGCGCAGCGTCGAGATTCGACAGCGGCTCGTCGAACAGGAACACCTCGGGCTTGCGCACGATCGCGCGGCCGATGGCCACACGCTGGCGCAGGCCGCCGGACAAATCCTTCGGCTTGCGTTGCAGCAGGTGGTCGATGTGCAGAATCTTCGCGGCGTTGTTCACCGCGGCATCGATCTCGGCCTTGGGCATCTTGGCGAGCTTCAGGCCGAAGGCCATGTTCTCGAACAGATCCATGTGCGGGTACAGCGCGTAGCTCTGGAAGACCATCGCAATGCCGCGCTCGGCCGGCGGAATGTCGTTGACGACGCGCCCGCCGATCTTCAAAGTGCCACCCGTGATGTCCTCCAGCCCCGCGATCGTGCGCAGCAGCGTGCTCTTGCCGCAGCCCGACGGTCCGACGAAGACCATGAACTCGCCGTCGCGGACATGCAGGTCGATGTCGCGCAGCACCTGCACATCGCCGAACGCCTTCTGGACGCCGGCCAGCTCCACATTCGCCACTCGCTTGCCTCCTGTTTGTAGAGAATATACAAAGGCAGACAGGCTTTCACAACGCCGCATCAATCCAAAGAAATCCGTCGAACACCAATCGAATCAAAGACTTGGTGAAGTTCACGGGTTAACCCGCCGTAGGATTACTACATGGTTTCGAAGCCAAAATCCGTTGCTGCTCCTGCACGCGCGCCGGCCAGAAAGCCGGCTGTGAAGAAGGCCCCGGCCGCTCAACGGCCCATCACCGATGATCACCGCATGACCTCTACCGTCAAGAAAACCCCGGCCAAGCTGGCCACCGCCTTTGCCCAGATCGTGCAGCGCGAGCTTTTGCAGCGCGCCGACGTTGGTTTGCCCGGCGACCCGGCGACGCCCGAAGCGCTGCTGTGGGCCGCAGCGCATGCCAGCCGCGAGCTGCTCGCCGAACGCTGGGCCGCCACACAAGCGGCCGACCGCACCAACAGGTCAGCTCGCCGCGTGCACTACCTGAGCATGGAGTTCCTGATGGGCCGCGCGCTCGGCAATGCCGTGGCCGCGCTCGGCCTCGACCACGCGCTGCGTGAAGCCTCAGAGCAAGCCGGCACGCTGCTGCCCGATGTGTTGGAGCGCGAAGCCGATGCCGCACTCGGCAACGGTGGCCTCGGCCGATTGGCCGCGTGCTTCCTCGACTCCTTCGCCACGCTCGGCCTGCCGTCGTTCGGCTACGGCGTGCGCTACCAGTACGGCATGTTCGCGCAGCAGATCGCCGGCGGCCGCCAAGTCGAGACGCCCGACGATTGGCTGAAGCGCGGCAACCCGTGGGAGATCCACCGCCCCGAGCTGCGCTGGTTCGTCGGCTTCGGCGGCCGCGTGCAGGCCGACGGCGCCGGCCGGCGCTGGGTGCCCGCCGAGCGCGTGATCGCCACCGCGTTCGACTTCATCGTGCCCGGCCACGGGACAGAGCGCGTGAGCACGCTGCGCCAGTGGCACGCGCAGAGCGAGCAGCCGATCGACTTCGCCGCCTTCTGCCGCGGCGAGCATCTCGCGTCAGGCCGCGAGCGCCTGTCGGCCGACATGCTGAACTGGGTGCTTTACCCCGACGACAGCACGCACGCCGGCCGCGAGATGCGCTTGAAGCAGGAGTTCCTGCTCGTCAGCGCCTCACTGCAAGACATGCTCGCGCGCCACCTGCGCGAAGGCCGCGCGCTGCATGATTTCGGCCGCCAGAACAGCGTGCACCTGAACGACACGCACCCCGCGCTCGTGCCGGTCGAGCTCATGCGCCTGCTGATCGACGAGCACGGCCTGGCGTGGGCCGACGCCTGGAGCATCACGCAGCAGGCGGTGAGCTACACCAACCACACGCTGATGCCTGAGGCGCTGGAGACGTGGGCCGTGCCGCTGTTCGAAGGCCTGCTGCCGCGGCACATGGAAATCGTCTACGAGATCAACCGCCGCTTCCTGGAAGAGATTCGCGCGCACTTCCCCGGCGACAACGACATCGTGCGCCGCCTGTCGCTGATCGACGAAAACGGCGACCGGCGTGTGCGCATGGCGTCGATCTCGGTGCTGGCCTCGCACAAGGTCAACGGCGTGAGTGCGCTGCACTCCGACCTGATGGTCAAAACCATCTTCGCCGACTTCGCCAAGCTCTACCCGGATCGCTTCACCAACATCACCAACGGCGTGACGCCGCGGCGCTGGCTAACGCAGGCCAACCCGGCGTTGAGCGCAGTGATCAACGCGCAGATCGGCGATGGCTGGCGCGCCGATGCCGGCGAGTTGAAGGCACTCGAAAAACACGCGCACAAGAAAGCGCTGCACACCGCGTTCGGCAAAGCCAAGCGCGCCAACAAGGAGCGCCTCGCCGCGCTGGTGCGGCGCGAACTCGGCGTGGTCATCGACCCGGCCAGCCTGTTCGACGTGCATATCAAGCGCATCCACGAATACAAGCGCCAGTTGCTGAACCTGCTGCATGTGGTCTCGCGCTACCAGGCCATCGTCGATGACCCGAAACGAGACTGGGTGCCGCGCACGATCATTTTCGCCGGCAAGGCCGCCAGCGCGTACCAGACCGCCAAGGCCATCGTCAACCTGATCCACGACGTGGCGCGCGTCATCAACAGCGACCCGCGCGTGGGCGACAAGTTGAAGCTGGTCTTCCTGCCGAACTACAGCGTCTCGCTGGCCGAACTC
>JANMHY010000086.1:0-4057 GCA_031375525.1 Burkholderiales bacterium | reverse complement strand
CATCGCCGACCATGGCATGCAGGTTGAGGAAGGCCGCGCCTGCATCGTCGAGCTGGACCTGACAACAAATCAGAGCCGCGTCTTCGCCGACGGCCTGCGCAACCCGGTGGGCCTGGCCTGGGAGCCGGTCAGCGGAAAGTTGTGGACCGTCGTCAACGAGCGTGACGGCCTGGGCGACGAGACACCGCCCGACTACCTCACCGCGGTGACCGACGGCGGCTTCTATGGCTGGCCCTACTGCTACTGGGGCCAGACGGTGGACGACCGCGTGCCGCAAGACGCGGCCCGGGTGGCCCGTGCGCTGACACCCGACTACGCGCTGGGCGGGCACACCGCATCGCTGGGCCTGTGCTGGATGCCGGCCGGCACACTGCCCGGCTTCGACGTGGACGGCATGGCCGTCGGCCAGCACGGCTCGTGGAACCGCAGCACGCTCAGTGGCTACCGCGTCGTGTTCGTGCCCTTTGCCGATGGTCGGCCCGTGGGCGCGCCGCGCGACATCCTGTGGGGTTTCCTGGCACCGGACGAATCGGTGTCCTTCGGCCGCCCGGTGGGCGTGACCTTGGGGCCGGACAAGAAGTCGCTGCTGGTGGCCGACGACGTGGGCGACGTGATCTGGCGGGTGACCGGCGCGTAGTGGGGTGTCGTGGCAGGGCAGGGTCTCAGGGTTGTGCCGATTTCGATTTCAGCGCGCTACGTCGAACAGCCGTTCGCGACCCTGAGCGGAAATACAGGTAGCGCCATTCACTGCGGCAAAGCTGCCAATCGATGGCGTGAGGCCGGACCGCAGAATGGCAATCGCGGGAGTGGCACCAGCGCGACCAGCCGCTGCATGAACTCCAGCGGCGACATCACCAGGTGGCGTCGCGCCGTCGCGCCAAGGTGTCTTCAACTCCAGCACCGCCTGGCCCGCGGCGCTGCATTGCCCGCGTTCGCGCGTTCGGTCGCCGGTGCCGAGCGGGTGGTGTGGTGGCGTAGCGTCACAGTGGATTCAGCGACCTACGGTCGTCGCCAGCGCAGCGCACGGCCAGCGTGCAGGGTGAAACCCTGCATGTCGGCGCCAAGGTTCTGATCGAAGCGCCCCCCTCGGCATTGCGCCTTGCAGCGTCAACACCTTCTGGCCGGCGCGCGGGCCGAAGGCAACAAGGGCGCACCGCGGGTCGCAGGCGACTTTAGCCGCCTGCGCTCCGTGCGATCGCCTGGCCGTCCCCGGCCGCACTACGGCGACAAGCTCGTGCGCAAGTGGGACGGCACACAAGACGGCAATCCGTTGGTTGGCCTCAACGAAGTGTTCATGACACCGGGCGGCGGCGGCGACTGGACCCAGCGCATGACGGTGGACGTCGACGGTAAGCGCGTCACGGACATGACGATCATCCACCACCGCGTGCGTTGATCATCCCCGTGGGTAGTCAGCTGCCGAACCCGCCCTGGGGCTCTCAACGTCTTCGATTCGGTACCAAAGCCGCCACGCCTGCGTTCGCGCCGGCGCATGCTCGCCGATCCAATCGGCAGGATCGTCGCGAAGAGCGTCCTCAAAGCGCATCGCGTCCGGATCGAGCGGCTGCTGCGCGGACCACGCGCCGGCGAGCACCTCGACCGAAAGGCACTCCCACGGCCGCACTTCCACCTCGCCGACTTCTCGGCCGAGATCGATAAATGCGCCACGCCCGTCGAATGAGGGAAGCTCGATGCGCTCTAGGGTCAAAGCTCCGACCAGGTCGTCGCCGACCCTGACTCGGACTGTTGCTGTGACGTGACCTTCAACCAGGGCGGGGTCGCGTGGATCGGGCATTTGCAAACGCGTCGCGATGACGCTCACCCGCCGCGCGGCAGGCGGAGCGGGGACGTCGATCGGTGCAGCCGTCGAGACCGCGCGCAGGCTCGCCTGGATCGCCGCAACGGCGGCCGCAGCGTCATCGATGTACTGCGAGAGGAGCGCGTGGCCGCGAGACGCGCCCTCGACGGCCCGCCTGCGGATGGTCTCGCCGTCGATCGACGGGCGCAGGCCGCGATCTCGTTTTTCCCGGTGCTCGAGTGCCGGCTCCAAGAGCGTGCTGCCAATGCCGCCGACGATCGCTCGATGCACGACATCCGCGCTCAACGGACCGCACTCGGCCTCGCCCGCCATTCGGAGCGCCGTCGATACGATCGGTTGCTGCATGAAGGAGCCGACGAGGTCCTCAACGAGGCCCGGCGGCATCTCGCGGTTGAGGATCCCGACGAGCGTCTTGCCGATCCGCCAACCAGAGTCGACAACGGAGAATGCCATCGGGGGCGCAGCCGTAAGGATGCCCCATACGCTCGAGAGCAACATCGAGCGGCGCTGTGCCGGCGTTGCGAGCCACAGGCCGACATTCCGATAGTAGGCCTGCATCTTCTTGTAGGCCACGGGCCTCACGTCGATGCCGAGCGAGCTCGCTTTGAACGCGACGACCAGCGGCTCGTCCTCCTTCGCGATCTTGTCGATGTTGATGCTGAGCCAGTGATGCCAGGTCGAATCCACGACGACCCTGCCGATGCCGACGCGGTTGCCGTCGTAGACGCCGACCAATCCGAACCGTTTGGTGATTCCGAACGGCCCCGCGTTCGGAAACGCAAGAAGAGGCAGCACGTCGACGTCAGCCAACTCCGGCTGCATTGGAATAGTCGTTCGACCGTAGGCAACGACGCAAGGCCTCGGCCGCTGAAACGGCGACACGTCACCACCGAAGCTGCTCGCGAGCACCGCCGGAACGCCCGGATACTCTGCACCGCCATAGCCCGGTATGTCGAGCGGCGAGTCGAGCCGCACGTCGTCATCGGGGATGACCTCGCCCTCGTGCATGTGGTCCGGGAAGCGGTCTATTACCCCTAGCGCGGACTGGAACAGCGGATGCGGCGACAGCGGGCCGAAAAACGGCCCACCCTGGTACACGAGCTCGAGCGGCTGAAGGACCGTGTCGGTCTCCGGATCGGCGCCCGTGACCGGCTGAAGCGTCTCGTGCCGGCCCGGGGCGTCCTTCGGCGGCACGCCTTGCGCCAAAGTCCACCGTCGCATGGAGCGAACGCGCGGTATGCGGTGGCACATGGCCGCGCCGAGCACGCTGTGATCGCCTGTCGCAAACACACCGCCGCCTCGATCCATCCATTCAGCAATGAGCTTGAGCTCCGCGTCGGACAGCCTGAACTCGTAGTCGCGGATGTCGGCGTCCGTCATGGCCCCATCGGCGCCATCGTTCTCGTTCGGCCGATCCGCAAAGAACCAGATCTGATCGATTGCGTCGATGTCGAAGCTGGGGTCGGTGAAGCAGAACGGCTTCGGGTAGGTGAGCAACGGCTCGTCGCCAGAAACGTCGTCGTGTCTCGCGACGTCCACGATGAAGCGCGACCACCACGCAAACGGCGCTCGGAGCGTTTCGAGCAGGTACTTCAGCCCGAAGCCATTGGGACTCTTCGTGAGCTCGATTCTGCCGTCGATGACGATGAGGATGCGGATGATGACGGGCCAAACGATGGCCGCATCGACGTTGCTCCAGTCGAAGACGTTGCGCTGCATGTGGTTCTCCAATCTGTCGTCGATAGTTCGGAAACGGTGAACTCCGTCGCTGTGGGATCATCCGCCTGTCTTGGAGCCGAAATCAAGCTGCGGGCTTCAACTTTCGGCCACATGCACATCGACGTCACGATCGACGATCCCGGCGCCTATGCGGCGCCCCGTTCGTATACCTCTGCGTGTCCTCCTTTTGGTGCCTGATTCCTGGTCGCCTACGACACGAGCATGGCCAGGTGAGATGCCAGGAAGCTGCCCGTTGCCAGCGGCAGGAACTGGCCGACAGCAGTCGGACTCCCCTATCGCCACACGCCGCACGGGCGTCGCGCACAATCCGATCCTTCCTGAGGACCAGATCATGTCGCTGCGCACGCTGCAAATCGACGACCAGTTGTTCCAGTACGTGCTCGCCCATTCGGCGCGCGAGCACCCGGCGCAGGTGGCGCTGCGCGAAGCGACCCGAAGTCATCCGCACGCCGGCATGCAGATCGGCGCCGACCAGGGCCAGTTCATGGCCCTGCTGAT
>JANMHY010000076.1:0-1774 GCA_031375525.1 Burkholderiales bacterium | reverse complement strand
CGCCAGGCCGATCTGGATGCGGTTCAGGTGCAGCACCCGCGTCGTCGCGAGGCTGCCGTGGGTGATCATGATCTGCATGCGCCTAAACTCCTCGCGATGGGAGCCTCCAAGTCAACCTCGGTCTCGGTGCCGCTGCCCGTGACCTTGCACAGCGCCATCGCCGCCAGTGACAGTCTCAGCAGCCTGGCCGCGAGACTGCGCGAGTCCGAGCAGCGTTTGGCGGCCATCGCCCCACTGCTGCCGGACAACCTGGCCCGCGAAGTGCGGCCGGGGCCGATCGACGACGAGGGCTGGTCCTTGCTGGTCTCCAATGCGGCGGTGGCCGCCAAGCTGCGTCAGCTGCTGCCACGTCTGAGCCAAGAGCTGCACGCCCGTTCCTTCCGTGACCTTCCAATACGGGTTCGCCTGCGCGCCTTCTGAGATCTGCGCGTGGTGCCGGCTATCCGAATCGAACGGATGACCTACCGCTTACAAGGCGGTTGCTCTACCAGCTGAGCTAAGCCGGCGGCCCAGGGCGCGGATTCTAGGCCTGCCACGTCTGGCGAGTCAGTGACCAAACGCGCAGCACGCGAGACCCGTGTCTTCCCAAGTAACCGCCGCGGATCCGGCTCTGCCGGGCCGCCAGCGGTGCCCCTTGAGGGGAGGCGGCGAAGCCGCATCGGGGTGGTTCATTTAACGCGCTTCAGGGACGGTTTGGGGCCACCTGGTGGTGACGGCGGCGGCTCTTCGGACTCGCTGTTGTTCGAGCTCGGCGTGTCGACCGCGGTCAGCCGTGGCGGCGTGCCGCGCGCGCCGCCTTCGGACGACGGCAACACCGACGGGCCGGCGGAGGAAGGCGCGCTCGGCACGGGAAAGGCCATGCCCTGGCCGTTCTCGCGCGCGTAGATGGCCACCACATGGTCGATCGGCACGACGATCTCGCGCGCCTGGCCGCCGAAGCGGGCCTTGAACTCGATCACGTCGTTGCCGAGCTTCAGGCCCGAGGTGGCCTCGAAGCCGACGTTGAGCACGATCTCGTTGTTCTTGACGTACTCCTTGGGCACCTGCACCCCGGCATCGACATGGACGGCGATGTAAGGCGTGAAGCCGTTGTCGGTGCACCAGTCGTGCAGCGCACGGATCAGGTAGGGCCGCGTCGAGCTGCCCTGGCCTTCCGGTGCCATCGGGATCGTGGCCACGTGGCTATTTCCGCATCACCTTCTCGGACGGTGTCAGCGCCTCGATGTACGCCGGCCGCGAGAAGATGCGCTCGGCGTACTTGAGCAGCGGCAGCGCGTTCTTCGACAGGTCGATGCCGTAGTAGTCGAGGCGCCAGAGCAGCGGTGCAATCGCCACGTCGAGCATCGAGAAGTCGTCGCCGAGCATGAACTTGTTCTTCAGGAAGATCGGCGCCAGTTGCGTCAGTCGGTCGCGGATCTGATCGCGTGCCTTCTCCAATTGCTTCTCGGTGCCCTTGACGCCGCTGCGGCCTTCCAGGATGTTGACGTTGGCGAACAACTCCTTCTCGAAGTTGAACAAAAACAGGCGCACCCGCGCCCGCGCCACCGGGTCGCCCGGCATCAGCTGCGGGTGCGGAAAGCGCTCGTCGATGTACTCGTTGATGATGTGCGACTCGTACAGGATCAGGTCGCGCTCGACCAGGATCGGCACTTCGTTGTACGAGTCGCACATCATCAACGAGTACATCGACGAGCGCTTTCCGCACCCGCAATTGATGCCGGGCGACCCCGTGGCGCGTGCGCGCGTGCGCCTGTTCCTGTTCAACTTCGAGAAG
>JANMHY010001021.1:0-2532 GCA_031375525.1 Burkholderiales bacterium | reverse complement strand
GTCGGCTGCGAAGACTGCGGGCGCACCGGCTACAAGGGCCGCACCGGCGTCTATGAACTGATGACCGCCGACGACAAGGTGCGCGCGCTGATCCACAGCCGCGCCGCCGAGAGCCAGCTCTTCGTCGCCGCCGAGAACGCGGGGCTGAAGCCGATGCGCGACGACGGTGAACGGTTGGTCGTCGAGGGTGTGACCTCGCCCGAAGAGGTTCTTCGCGTCACCCGCGAATAGGTCTTAAGTGCCCGCCTACAAATTCGAAGCCCTCGACGCCGACGGCAAATCCAAGAGCGGCCTGGTCGAAGCCGACAATGCCAAGGCGGCGCGGGCGCAGTTGCGGGCCCAGGCCCTGGTGCCGCTCGAAGTCTCGATGGTCATCCAGTCGGCCAACGACGAAATGGCATCGCGCTTCAAGCGCCGTGTCTTCAACGGCACGGGCCTGGCGGTGTGGACGCGGCAGATCGCCGGCCTGGTGGGCTCCGGCCTGCCGCTCGAACGCGCGCTGACGGCGCTGATGGAAGACAGCGAAGAGCCGCGCCAGCGCGAGCTGGTGGCGCACCTGCGCAGCGAGGTCAACGCCGGCAACACCTTCGCCCGTGCGCTGGCCACCGCGCCGCGCGAGTTCGACGACGTCTATCGCGCGGTGGTGGCGGCCGGCGAGCAAAGCGGCGCCCTCGGCCCGGTGCTGGAACGCATGGCCGACGACCTCGAAGCGCGCCAGCAGTTGAAGGCCAAGGTCATCGGCGCGATGCTCTACCCGGCGATCGTCTCGCTGATCGCCATCGTCATCGTCATCGCGCTGCTGACCTATGTCGTGCCGCAGGTCGCCGGTGTCTATGCCGGCAGCAAACGCACCCTGCCCTTCCTGACGGTGGCGATGCTGGCGCTGTCGGCCTTCATCCGCGAGTGGGGCTGGCTGGTGCTGATCGCTGCGGCGGCCGGCGGCTTCGCGCTGATGACGGCCTTGCGCGGCGACGCCTTTCGCGAGCGCTTCGATGCCTTCTGGCTGACGCTGCCTTTGGTCGGCCGCCTGGCCCGCGGCTATAACGCGGCGCGCTTTGCCGGCACGCTGGCGATGCTCGCGGGGGCCGGCGTGCCGATCCTGAAAGCGCTGCAAGCCGCGGCCGAAACGCAATCCAACCGCGCCATGCGCGCCGACGCGATGGCCGCGTTGGTGCAGGTCCGCGAAGGCGCGCCGCTGGCCAACGCGATGGCCTCGAAGAAACGCTTTCCGGGCCTGCTGGCGATGTTCGCCCGCCTCGGCGAGCAGACCGGCACGCTGCCGAAGATGCTGCAGCGCGCCGCCGATCAGCTCTCCGGCGAGGTCCAGCGCCGGGCGATGGGCATGGCGACGATCTTGGAGCCGCTCTTGATCGGCGCCATGGGCGCGATCGTGCTGGTGATCATGCTGGCGGTGCTGATGCCGATCATCCAGCTCAACACCTGGGTGCGCTAGCGTTCAGAAGGCCCAGGTCGCGCCGACGGCCAACGCCACCAGCGGCAGCAAACCGAGCAGCCACAGCATCGCCAGGTTGCGCTGGCGGCGCGGCATCGGTGCAGCTTTGACGGTGGCCTGAAGCGGCGGCTCGACGAAGTCGGCCACGTCTTCGGGGAAGGCCTCGCTGCGGTAGAACGGGCGGGGGACGGTGCGGGCTTTGTCGAGAGCGTTCATGACGGTTTTCGGGGGCGTTTGACTGCGACCGAAGTGTGAAGCGTACGGGCGCGCGTAGCCGTGACGGGTTGTGTGCACGCGGCGCGCGCTGTTTCGGGCGCTGCTTGCGTCTGAAACGGCCGGCGTCAACGCGACTGCGCAGCCCAAGACCGGGATGCGACTTGTTGCACACCGGGGCGGTCTGGACGCAGCCCAAACGCAAACGCATTGGGGATGCCGGTCATTTACGGGCTTGCATCGCGCGCCCACTTGCTTCAATCTGAGCCGCAGGTTGATTCGCGAAAGGTCCGCATGACTGACTCGACCCCCGTCCCGGCCAGCGCCGCAGGCAAGATCGGCATCGCGCAGATGCGCAGCGTCTATCGCCGCGCCGACGTGCACGAGCGCCTGGCCCGGCTGCCGGCGCAGGAGCATGAGCCCTTGCGCCACACCTACGAGCGCATGCTGGAGCGAGGCCCCGATCGGTTCCAGGTCAAGCCCAGCGGCCTGCCGGCGATGGAGCATCTCTACGACGAGCTGCCCAACTTCCACGCCGTGCTCGACGACCTGAAGCGCCAGTTGGCGCTGACGCAGGATAGCGGCGACGGACTGGAGATCACGCCGATGCTGCTGCTGGGGCCCCCGGGCGTCGGCAAGACGCACTTCGCGCGCGAGATCGCCACGCTGCTCGGCACCGGCATGGGCTTCGTCTCGATGAGCAGCCTGACCGCGGGCTGGGTGCTGTCGGGCGCGTCGAGCCAGTGGAAAGGCGCGCGGCCGGGCAAGGTCTTCGAGACCCTGGTCGATGGCCCCTACGCCAACCCGGTGATGGTGGTCGACGAGATCGACAAGGCCTCGCGCGGCGAGCATGCCTACGACCCGCT
>JANMHY010000982.1:0-3275 GCA_031375525.1 Burkholderiales bacterium | reverse complement strand
GGGCCTCGCGTTCTACACGGGCAGCGCATTTCCCGAGTGGCAGGGCAACGTCTTCAGCGGCGCGCTGGCCGGCATGACGCTGTGGCGCACCGTGCTCGACGGCAACGGCAATGCCGTGTCGCGTCAGGAAGTGGCGTCGGTGAAAGCACTCGGCGCCCGCATCCGCGACGTGCGCCAAGGCCCCGACGGCAACCTCTACCTGCTCACCGACGGCAGCAGCGGCGCCATCGTGCGCCTGGCGCCTTAAACCCCAGGTCTGGCAGGATGGCCTGCTCGCATACCGAGGAGGTTCAACTACCGTGCGTTTCCTGCTGCCGTTCATTGCCGCCGCCGTACTCAGCGCGGGCGCCACAGCGCAACCGCTCAAACCCGTCGTTGTCACCAAGGGCCTCGACCATCCGTGGGGCCTGGCCTTCCTGCCGGACGGCCGCATGCTCGTCACCGAGCGGCCCGGGCGCATGCGCATCGTCGAGCGCGACGGCAGGTTGAACGCGCCTCTGGCGGGCTTGCCGCCGGTGGTGGCCGCGGGCCAGGGCGGCCTGCTCGATGTGGTGCTGCATCCGCAGTTCGCCAGCAACCAGCTCGTCTATTGGACGTTCAGCGAAGCCGGCGATGGAGGCGTCGGCACCGCCGTCGCGCGCGGCAAGTTGGACGGCAATCGCATCGCCGATGTGCAGGTGATCTTTCGCCAGGTGCCCAAGGTCAGCGGCGGCAACCACTTCGGCTCGCGCCTGGTGTGGTCGCGTGACGGCAAACTCTTCATCGGCCTGGGCGACCGCTTCACGCGCAAGGACGACGCGCAGACGTTGGACAACCACATGGGCAAGGTCGTGCGCATCGACGCCGACGGCAAGGCGCCGGCCGACAACCCGTTCGTGCAACGCGCGGGTGCCAAGCCCGAGATCTGGAGCTTGGGCCACCGCAACATCCAGGGCGCCGCGCTGCACCCGGGCACGGGCGAGTTGTGGACGGTCGAGCATGGCCCGCAAGGCGGCGACGAACTCAACGTGCCCGCCGCAGGCGCCAACCACGGCTGGCCGGCGATCACCTACGGCCGCAACTACGGCACCGGCACCAAGATCGGCGAGGGCACCGAGCGCGCCGATGTCGCGCCGCCGCTGCGTTACTGGATCCCCTCGATTGCTCCCTCCGGTATGGCCTTCCTGACCAGCGAACGCTACCCGGGATGGAGAGGCAACCTTTTCGTCGGCGCGTTGCGCGGCAGCCACCTCGTGCGCCTCGAACTCGACGGCCGCAAGGTGGTCAAGGAGGAGCAATTGCTCACCGAGCGAAGCGAGCGCATCCGCGACGTGCGCCAGGGGCCCGACGGCTGGCTCTACGTGATGACCGACAGCCCGGACGGGCAGATCTGGCGCTTGGAACGCTGAACCCTGAAGGGGCTCAAGCGTCGCTGGCGTTGCCCTTGTGGTGGCAGTCGTCGCTGTCTTTCTTCATCTCGGCCGGCGCCTGGCGCTGCGTCGCAACGCCTTCGACTTTGGATTTGCTCTCACTCGCCGCCGCGGCCTTGCCTTGCGCGGCCGGCTTCGCAGCGTTCGACGGTTTGACCGTGGCCTCGGCAGCGGGCTTGGTCTTGTCGACGGTCTGGGCATGAGCGGCGGGCAGCGCCGCGGCGATGACGGCGAACAACAGAGCAGCAACTCGCATGACGGCCTCCGATGGATAGAGCGGCCTGACTCTACTCCCGCTGCACCGCCCCGCCAAGCATCGTGGCCACCGGACGTGCCGCTACGCCGTCTTCGGCGCCCGCGCCACGCGCCGCTCGACCAGCCCGCGCATCAGCCCCAGCGAGAACTGGTGCGCATGGATCAGGGCCAGGATGCCGCTCTTGTGCAGTTGCACCAGCTTGTCGTCGGCCAGCTCGCTGAAGCGCTTTTCATCGACCGTGAGAAAGCCTTCGACGCTGAGTTGCTGGCCGTCGGGCAGCGTGGCGTCGAAGCGCATCGGCTGCAGCAGCTCGAGCTCCTGCAGGCTGCGGCCGAGCAGGCGCGTGCGCTGGGCTTCGTTTTCGAGTTGCTCCAAGAACTTGCGCCGCTCTTCGAGCATCGGCGTCGGCTCGCCCTGGTCGTTGAACAGCGCCTCGCCGGTGGTGGCCGACAGCGCCTCGGCCTTGCCGTCGATGACGACGACGTAGTTCTGCGCGTCGGTGCGCGCCAGGCCGAGCGGATAGCCGCGCAGCAGCGCCGGCACATAGCGCGCGGCCCAGGAACCGTCGGCGTTCAACATCAGGTTTTCGCCTTGCGTCAGGCCGAACACGGCCACCGGCGCGACTTCACGCTGGCCGTCCTCACCTTTACCCGCTTCGATGAAGACGATCGGGTAGTCGCGCGACGCGTCGATGAACTCCACCGCAGCCAGGAACAGCGAGTTCATACCGGCGGTACGGTCGAAGCGCACCGTGGGGGTGTGCAGCCGCTGGCTGCGATGCTGCACGCGGTCCAGCGCGACGGGCGCGGCGAAGAGGACGGGGTCGATCATGTCAGTGGCGCCCGGCCGTCCGAAGCCACTGACGCACCCCCTCGGGGGGCAGCGAGCGAAGCGAGCGTGGGGGTCGTTTCATCATAGGGCCTCACTCAGTGGTTTCAGCAATCGGTGCGACGAGCACCTTGTCGATGCGCTTGCCGTCCATATCGACGACTTCGAAGCGCCAGCCGTCCCAGTCCACGCGGTCGGTGGTGTTGGGCAGGCGGCCGAGCAGCAGCATGATCATGCCGGCCAGCGTGTTGTAGCGGCCGCGGTCCTCTTCGGGCAAGGCCTTCAGGCCCAGGCGGTCCTTCATTTCGGGCACCGGGATCAGGCCGTCGAGCAGCCAACTGCCGTCGCCGCGAGGGACGGCCCAGGCGTCGCCGTCGGCCGGCGCGTTGAACTCGCCGGTGATGGCTTCGAGCACGTCGCGCACGGTGATCACACCTTGCACTTCGCCGTATTCATCGACGACGAAGACCAGTTCGGCGTCGGAGCCGCGGAAATGGTCGAGCAGCTCCATGCCGGTCAGCGTTTCGGGCACGAACACCGCCGCGCTGACGAAGTCGGCGATCGCCGGTGTTTCGCCGCGCGCCAGCGACGGCAGCAGCGATTGCGCGGCCAGCACGCCGACGACGTCGGTCAGGTCGCCTCGGCACACCGGGTAGCGCGTGTGCTGGTGCTCGGCCATGCGCAGCAGCGTGTCGGCCAGCGGCGCATTGGCGTCGAGCCACGTGATCTCGGCGCGCGGGATCATCATCGAGCCGACCTGGCGCTCGTCGAGGCGAAAGACG
>JANMHY010000970.1:0-3331 GCA_031375525.1 Burkholderiales bacterium | reverse complement strand
CCACGCACCGCCCTGCTTGATCATCGGCTGCGTCAGCCGGCGGTCGCTGTTCAGCGCCTCGTACGAGAAGCGGTCGCGGTCGGCGATCCAGCACTCGTTGACGTCTTCGTTTTCGAGCGGCACGACGCGCAGCACCTGATTCGCCTTGACCTGCACGATCAGATTCGCGCCGGTGCTGTCGTGCGGGCTCACGCTCTTGCGGCGCGACAGCTCCCAGGTGCGGGCGCTGTAACGGAACGGCTTGCTCGTCAGCGCACCGACCGGGCAGACATCGATCATGTTGCCGGACAGTTCGCTGTCGATCGTGCCGCCGTGCACGGTCGTGATCTCGCTGTGCTCGCCGCGGTGGATCATGCCGAGCTCCATCACGCCGGCGACTTCCTGGCCAAAGCGCACGCAGCGTGTGCAGTGGATGCAGCGCGTCATCTCTTCCATAGAGACCAGCGGCCCCACGTCCTTGCGGAAGACGACACGCTTTTCCTCGTGATAGCGCGAGGCACTGCCGCCGTAGCCGACCGCGAGATCCTGCAACTGGCACTCGCCGCCCTGGTCGCAGATCGGGCAGTCGAGCGGGTGGTTAATGAGCAAAAACTCCATCACCGACTGCTGCGCCTTCAGCGCCTTCTCGCTCTTGGTGCGCACGATCATGCCGTTGGTGACCGGCGTGGCGCAGGCCGGCATCGGCTTGGGCATCTTCTCGATGTCGACCAGGCACATGCGGCAGTTGGCCGCGATCGTGAGCTTCTTGTGATAGCAGAAGTGAGGGATGTACACGCCCGCCGCGTCGGCGGCGTGCATCACCATGCTGCCGTCGGCGATGGTGACTGGTTTGCCGTCTAGGGTGATCTCAGCCATGGAAGCGCTGTCGAGTTTCATTCACCGCTGAGGCGCAGAGGACGCCGAGGTCCGCAGAGAATTCAATGTTGTCTTCCTCTGCGAACCTCTGCGCTCTCCGCGCCTCTGCGGTGAAGGAGATTGCATTCATACGTACTGCGCCACTGCACAGGTCTTGTGTTCGATGTGGTGCACGAACTCGTCGCGGAAGTGCTTCAGCATGCCTTGCACCGGCATCGCCGCCGCGTCGCCGAGCGCGCAGATCGTGCGGCCCTTGATGTTGTCAGCGACTGAATCGAGCAGGGTCAGGTCTTCCATCTTGCCCTGGCCATGCTCGAGGCGGTTGACCATGCGCCACAGCCAGCCCGTGCCTTCGCGGCACGGCGTGCACTGGCCGCAGCTCTCGTGCTGGTAGAAGTACGACAGGCGCAGCAGGCTCTTGACCATGCAGCGCCGCTCGTCCATCACGATCACCGCGCCGGAGCCGAGCATCGAGCCGGCCTTGGCGATGGCGTCGTAGTCCATCGTGATACCCATCATCGTCTTGGCGGGCAGCACTGGGGCGGACGAGCCGCCGGGGATCACGGCCTTCAATGCACGGCCACCGCTGACACCGCCGGCGAGTTCGAGCAGCTTCGCAAACGGCGTGCCGAGCGGGATCTCGTAGTTGCCGGGCCGCTCGACGTCGCCGACGATCGAGAAGATTTTCGTGCCGCCGTTGTTGGGCTTGCCGATCTCGAGGTAGGCGCCGCCGCCGTTGTTGATGATCCACGGCACCGCGGCAAACGTTTCGGTGTTGTTGATCGTCGTTGGTTTGCCGTAGAGGCCGAAGCTCGCCGGAAACGGCGGCTTGAAGCGCGGCTGGCCCTTCTTGCCTTCGAGCGATTCGAGCAACGCCGTTTCTTCGCCGCAGATGTAGGCGCCGAAGCCGTGGAAGGCGTGGAGCTGGAAGTTGAACTCGCTGCCGGCGATCTTGTCGCCGAGGTAGCCCGCGGCACGGGCTTCTTCCAAGGCCTCTTCGAATCGTTGATAGATCTCGAAGATTTCGCCGTGGATGTAGTTGTAGCCGACTTTCACGCCCATCGAGTAGGCGGCGATCGCCATGCCTTCGATGACCATGTGCGGGTTGAAGGCCAACAGGTCGCGGTCCTTGCAGGTGCCGGGCTCGCCTTCGTCGGAATTGCAGACGAGGTACTTCGCACCGGGGAAGGCGCGCGGCATGAAGCTCCACTTCAGGCCGGTCGGGAATCCGGCGCCGCCCCGGCCACGCAAGGCGCTGGTCTTCAGCTCGGCGACGACCTGGTCGGGCGTCATCCCCGCGCCCCCATCCTTGGCGAGAATCTTCTTCAGCGCTGTGTAGCCGCCGCGCTTTTCGTAGTCCGCGATGCGCCAGTTCGTGCCATCGAGGCCGGCATAGATTTGCGCACCGATGTGCCGGCCGTGAAAACAGGTCTCGCGGCCGGTGGCTTTGAATCGCGAAAGATCGACAACAGCAGACTTCATTTCGCATGCGCCTTCAAGGTGTCCACCAGATCGTCCAGCCGCTTCTCGTCCATGAAGCTCAGCATCTCGCGGTCGTTGACCAGCATCACCGGCGCGTCGGCGCAAGCGCCCAGACATTCGCTCGGTTGAACCGTGAACACGCCGTCGGCGGTCGTGCCATACGGCTCGACGCCGAGCTTCGTGCACAGGTGCTCGAGCGCACCCTCGCCGTTGCGCAGCGCGCACGGCAGGTTGGTGCAGACGTTCAACTTGAACTGCCCGACCGGCTCCTGGTTGTACATGTTGTAGAAGGTCGTCACCTCGTGCACCGCGATCTGCGGCATGCCCAGGTGCTGCGCAATCGCGCTCTCGGCGTCCTGCGAGACATAGCCCTGCTCGTGCTGCACGATCGCCAGGCACGCCATCACGGCCGACTGCTTCTGGTCGGGCGGGTACTTGGCGACCTCGCGGTCGAAGCGCGAGAGGGTCTGTTCACTGAGGGTCATGCGGACGTTCGAAACAGGCGTGCATTTCCGGCCTTGACGGAGACAGCTTTGCCACGGGCTACAAGCTGCTCAAGGATGGTCCGAGCAAGCCAATTGGAGTTACGCGCCGGAATATGGGACTCGATTCCAAGTAGAGCGGCTACTTCTGCGGTGCGAAGTCCACGGTTGTGGCCGCGCAATAGCTGGTGAACGCACTCTTCCAACGTGGTGACAGCGGCAGCAGCAGCGTTTCTCAGATCTTGCGACATCCGCTACCTCAAAGGGCAAACGGCGATGGCCTTATCGCCGCTGTAGGGGGAGAGTACGCGGAGCTGCCACTTCCCGTTGAAGTTGGCCCCGGCGCGCGCCATCTGCTCCGAAACACCAACGCAGATTTTGCGGGCCTCAGCTCCGTTCGTATCGATGGTGACATCTACGCGGGAGTGATAGCCGCTCACCGTGCACTCAGTGGCCAGGCCCGTTCCCCCCACCGCCTTGCACAGCCGATACGCGTCGCCGACCGGATCGGC
>JANMHY010000969.1:0-4374 GCA_031375525.1 Burkholderiales bacterium | reverse complement strand
TCGGCCACGTCCTACAGCCCGCACCTGGGCGGGCGCGGGCGCGAGAAGATCGAGCTCGAAAGCCATCTGCACAAGGCCATCGAGCGCAACGAGCTGGTGCTGTACTACCAGCCCAAGATCGACGTGCGCGACGCCAAGATGGTCGGCGTCGAGGCGTTGATGCGCTGGAACCGCAACGGCGTGCTGGTGCCGCCGGGCGACTTCATTCCGCTGGCCGAGGAAACCGGCTTGATCGTGCCGTTGTCGGAATGGGCGGTGCGCGAGGCGGCGCGCCAGGCCAAGGCCTGGCAGGTCAGCTTCGGCTTTGCCGACTCGATCGCCGTCAACCAGCCGAGCCGGCTCTTCGAGCGCAGCGACCAGGTGGAGAACATCCACAAGGCCGTCACCGCCTACGACGTGCCGCACAAGGCGATCCAGTTGGAGATCACCGAGAACAACCTGATGAAGGACCTGCACAACGTCTCGTTGTCGCTTCATCGCCTGAACGAGATCGGCGTCGAGATTTCGATCGACGACTTCGGCACCGGCTACTCGTCGCTGGCCTACCTGACGACGCTGCCGATCTCGGAGCTGAAGATCGACCGCAGCTTCGTCCGCGACCTCGGCATCACGCCGCAGAGCTCGGCGGTGGTCAGCGCCATCATCGCGCTGGCGCGCTCGCTGGGCTTGCGCGTGATCGCAGAAGGCGTCGAGAACCTGCGTCAGATGGAAGTGCTGCACCGCCTCGGCTGCGGCTTGATGCAGGGCTTCCTGTTTGCCAAGGCGCTGCCGCCCGACGATCTGGAGACGTGGCTGCAGCAGACCGTGCTGCCGCGCAAGGCGCCGTGGATCGGCGCCGTCTCCGACCTCGAAGGCGGCGCGCCGCGGGTGCTCGGTCGCAGCACATGAGCCTGCGTCAACCGGCTGGCCAGGCCAACCACCCGGCCGACGCGCAACAACGCCCGGCTGCGGTGCACGGCGGCGTGCAGCGCGGCGAGGCGCCGCCCTCGGCGCAGGTGGCCAAGGCCACGCTGATGCGTTTGGCGCAGGCTCGTCTCGAGCCGACGCCGGAGAACTATGCGCGGGCCTGGATCGAAGCCGGCGGGTCGCCGCCGCCGTTGCACGACGACAGCGCGCAGTGGGCCCACCTGGTGGCGCAACTGGTGCGTGGTCTCGAGCAAAGCAGTCGCCAGTGGACCGTGGCGCGCAAGAAAGACAGCGTCAAGCATGTCTTTGCCGGCAGCGGACACCAGCCGCAACGCCTGCGCGAAAGATTGACGCAGCTCGTCGGCGCGTGGCACGACGAAGGCCAGAGCGAAGCGCCGCCGGCGCCGAGTGGCGACGTTGCGGCCGGCGCCTGGCCGCAGGTGGCGGCCAGCTTCGAGCAGGCGCTTCGGGTGGCGTTGCCGAGCGACGATGCCAACGCGGTCGGCGTGGCCCGCGAGCTCGGTGCGCAGGCGCAGCGCTGGCGCGGCGGCGCCGTCGATGCCGGCCTGGCCGCCGACATCGACGCCACGTGCGCGCAGGCGCAGCGTGTCTTTCTGCAGCGCCACCACCTGGTCGATGAACTCGGCAAGCTGGTGCGTGCGCTCAGCGAAGGCCTGACCGACCTGGCCGAAGACGAGAGCTGGGCACGGGGCCAGGCCGCGGCGATGCGGGCCGGCCTCGACAGCGAATCCTTGAGCGTGCGCGGCGTGCGCGCCGCCGCCGACATGCTGACGCAGACCCGCTTGCAGCAGCAGCGCCTGCGCGGCGAGCGCGACCGCGCCCGCGGCGCCTTGCGCGCCCTCGTCGAAAGCCTGTCGTCGGAGTTGCAGGCGCTGGGCGGCCAGACCGGCCGCTTCAGCGATGAGCTGACGCGCTGCACCGACGATCTCGAACACGCCGACTCGCGCGAACAGATGACCAGCGTGCTGCACCAGATGCTGACCGCCAGCCGCAGCGTGCAGACCGAGGTCGCCGACGCCAGCGCACGCATCAGCGCCAGCCGCGAGCAGGCCGACGAACTCAACACGCGCGTGCGCGAACTCGAAGGCGAGTTGCAGCGCCTGTCCGAAGAAGTCTCCACCGATGCGCTGACCCAGGTTGCCAACCGCCGCGGCCTGGCGCAGGCCTTCGACGTCGAATCGGCGCGCAGCCGGCGTGAAGGCACTCCGCTGGCCATCGGCCTGATCGACATCGACACCTTCAAGAAGTTGCACGACTCGCTCGGCCACGGCGCCGGCGATGTGGCGCTGAAGACGCTGGCCACGCAGGTCCGCACGGCGCTGCGCCCGCTGGACCACGTGGCGCGTTTCGGCGGCGAAGAGTTCGTCGTCCTGCTGCCCGGCACCGTGCTGGCCGCGGCGCAGGAAACGCTGACACGCGTGCAGCGCAGTTTGAGCATGGGCCTGTTCATGCACGAGGGCCGCGAGGTCTTCGTCACCTTCTCGGCCGGCGTCACCGTGTGGCGCGTCGGCGAGCCGCTCGGCAGCTCGCTCGAACGCGCCGACAGCGCGCTCTACGAAGCCAAGCGCACGGGCAAGAACCGGACTTGTGTGGCTTAACGGGCCAGCTTGCCGAGCAGCTCGATCAGCATCGCGTGCTCGGCGCGGCTGAGTTGACCCAGCAGCTCGCGCTCCATCGGCTCAGCCGCAGCGGCAGCGGCACGGGCGAGTTTGCGGCCACTGTCGGTGAGCATCACGTGCTGTGAACGGCCGTCGGCGGCGTTGCGTTCGCGCTGGATCAGGCGGCGCGCCTGCAGGCCGTCGAGCAGCAGTGTCAGCTTTGGCGCGGTCACGGCCAACGCGCGCGCCAGGCGCTTGGGCACGACGCCCGGGTTGGCCATGACCAGCATCAGCAGCGAGAACTCGATCTTATTGATGTCGAACACGGCGGCGATGTGGCGCTGGAAGCTGGCCTGTGTCGTCACCGCGGCGCGCGCCAGGTGGAAGCCGGCGATGCCGGCCAGCGGCCCGAACGACAGCGGCGCTGGACGCGTGTCGAGGTCGTCGGGCTCGGGGGGCGCAGGCAATCGCGCGTTCATCGTCGCCGTCAACCGATGAAGGGCAGGGCGGCCTCGCTGCGCCGCACGCGTGTCCAATGCGTCGCGGCCTGCGGCAGCAGCCATTCGACGCCGAAGCGCGCGGCATCGAACCATTGCGCCCCGGTGCGTCCACCGGGCAGCGGCATGCGCGCCGGGTCGTGCGCGCAACGCGCGATGCGCGCCCAGGCCCAGGCCATCAGCGCGTGGCCGACGGCCATCAGGTAGTCGTCGGCGACGCGCAGCGGCCATTCGCTGTCTTCGCTGGCGCCGTCGATGAGCGCCGCGTCGGCCTGGCGCCAGCAGTCGAGTTGTTCGGCCAATGCGTCGCCAAAGGCGGTGCCGTCGCAGGCCTCGGCTTCTTCGTGCAGCAGCGCGCGCAGCGCAGCCGAGCGGCGGCCGCCGTCGTCGAGCAACTTGCGCGTCACCAGATCGATCGCCTGGATCTCGTTGGTGCCTTCGTAGATCAGCGCGATGCGGCTGTCGCGCACCGCCTGCTCGATGCCGTACTCGTGCACATAGCCGTAGCCGCCCCAGACGCCGAGCGCTTCGTCGGCGCTGCGGTGGCCGAGCTCGGTGAAGAAGGCTTTGGCAATCGGCGTCAGGAAGGCGACATGCGCGGCGGCGGCTTCGCGCTGCGCAGCCTCCGGGTGTTGCTGTGATGTATCGAGCCAGATCGCCGTCCAGTAGCCGAGCGTGCGCACGGCGTCGGTGCGGGCCTGCAGCGTCAGCAGTGTGCGCCGCATCGCGGGATGCCAGGCGATCGGGTCGGCCGCGGCCGGCGCAGCCCCTGCGGGGCGGCGTGCGGCGCGCATCTGCACGCGTTCCTCGGCATAACGCCAGGCGTTCTGCGTGGCGGCTTCCAGGTGACCGACACCCTGCATCGCCACCTGCAAGCGCGCTGCGTTCATCATCAGGAACATCGCGGCGAGGCCGCGGTTCGGGTCGCCGACGAGCCAGCCTTGCGCACGCTCGAAGCGCATCTGGCAGGTCGCGCTGCCCTTGACGCCCATCTTCTTTTCGATGCCGTCGCAGAAGACCGTGTTGCGCGTGCCGTCGGGCAGCACCTTCGGCACGATCGCCAGCGACAGGCCCTTGGTGCCGGGCGGCGCATCGGTGAGGCGGCACAGCACCAAGTGCACGATGTTGTCAGTGAGGTCGTGCTCGCCGCCGGAGATGAATATCTTATTGCCGGAAATCAGCACCGGCGCGCCGTTGACCGCTGCCGCGCCGCCGAGCGGTTCGGCCTTGGTGCGCACGAGGCCGAGGTCGCTGCCGGCCTGCGGCTCGGTGAGGTTCATCGTCGCCAGCCACTCGCCGCTGGCCACTCTGTTCAGGTAGCGCTCGCGCAACTCGGGCATCGCGTGGTGCAG
>JANMHY010000960.1:0-1530 GCA_031375525.1 Burkholderiales bacterium | reverse complement strand
CTGGCCGGCATGGCCGAAGGGCGTGTGGCCGAGGTCGTGCGCCAGCGCAATCGCTTCGATCAGGTCTTCGTTGAGCCGCAACGCACGCGCGATCGAGCGGCCGAGCTGCGCCACCTCGAGCGAATGCGTCAGCCGAGTTCGGAACAAATCGCCTTCGTGATTGATGAAGACCTGGGTCTTGTAGACGAGGCGCCGGAACGCGGTGCAGTGGACGACACGGTCGCGGTCGCGCTGATGCTCGTTGCGCGGCGGCGCGCTCGGTTCGCTCATGCGACGGCCGCGCGACTGCGCCGGGTCGCTGGCGTAGGGTGCGAGCGTCGTCACTCGCAGTGCGCGGCGAGGGTTTCGCGCACGAGGCTCTCGGGCACCGCGCGCAGCGCAGCGCGACCGATCTGTTCGATGACGACGAAGCGGATCTGGCCCGCCTCGGACTTCTTGTCCAGGCGCATCAGGTCGAGCCAATGCTCGGGCCCGCTGAGGCGCGGTGCGCGCACCGGCAGCCGCGCCTGCTGACAGACAGCGCGCACGCGATCGACGAACGCCGGCGGCACCAGGCCCAGTCGTGCCGACAAGTCGCTCGCCATCACCATGCCGCAACCCACGGCCTCGCCGTGCAGCCACTGGCCGTAGCCCAGGCCGGCCTCGATGGCGTGGCCGAAGGTGTGGCCGAAATTGAGGATCGCGCGCACGTCGGCCTCGCGCTCGTCGGCGGCGACCACTGTGGCCTTGATCTCGCAAGAACGCTGCACCGCATGCGCGAGCGCAGCCGGGTCGCGTGCGCAGAGCGCATCGACGTGGCGTTCGGTCCAATCGAAGAAGGCCGCGTCTGCGATCGGACCGTACTTGATGACCTCGGCCAGCCCCGCGCTGAGTTCGCGCGGCGGCAGCGTGTCGAGCGTGGCCAGGTCGCAGACGACGAGGCGCGGCTGATAAAACGCGCCGATCATGTTCTTGCCGCGCGGGTGGTTGATCGCCGTCTTGCCGCCGACCGAGGAGTCGACCTGCGCCAGCAGCGTCGTCGGCACCTGCACGAAGGGCACGCCGCGCATGTAGGCCGCGGCCGCGAAGCCGGTGATGTCGCCAACGACGCCGCCGCCGAGCGCGAACAGCACCGTCTTGCGGTCACAGCCTTCGGCGAGCAGGCGGTCGAAGATCAGGTTGAGTGTCGGCCAGTCTTTGTGCGCTTCGCCGTCGGGCAACTCGACCGTGATGACGCGGCGGTAGTGGGGCGCGATCGCGTTGCGCAGTGCGCCGCCGTACAGCCCGGCCACGACCGGGTTGCTGACAACCACGGCGCTGTTGGCGCGCGGCAGCCCCTGCCACACGGCGTTGCTGGACAACAAGCCACGACCGATCAGGATGTCGTAGCCGCGCTCGCCGAGTTCGATCGCCACGCGCGCGGACGCAGGATCGGCAACAGCGGGCAACGGCATGGACGACATGCCGCCCAGTTTACGGGCGCGGCGGCGGCGCCTGTCTGGCAGGCGGCGCGAGACCGGCCAGCTCGATCTGCATCAGCACCATGCTGAC